>NZ_JBHUWH010000154.1:0-15939 GCF_042670125.1 Kitasatospora sp. NPDC057198
GACCAGGATCGGAGCCGAGGACAGTGGCGGAGGCAGCGAACGCGCCCGCGGGCCCGGACGGGACCGCGCCCGCCCCGGCCCCGGAGCCGCACGGCGGCACGGAGACGGCCGGGCGCCCCCTGCCCGAGGGCGTGCGCCGGCGGGTGGTCGGCATCGCCTCCGACGCGCTCGGCGGCATCCCGGTGGGCGAGCTGCCCGCCTCGCTGCGCCCGTACGCCAAGTTCACCCCCGCCCGGCGGGCCAAGTACGCGGCGACCGCGCTGGCCGCCGCGCTGGAGTCGGACCCGGCGTTCCGGGTCCGGATAGCCGAGCGGCTGCGGCTGGGCCAGCCCGACCTGGTGCAGGCGCTGGAGGCGGGCACCGTCCCGGCCGCCGCCGACCCGATGGACGTGGCGGCCGCCGCCTACCTGGTGCGCCCGGCCGGCTGGACCGGGCTGGTGGAGGAGGCCGGCGAGGAGGCCGAGCGGGCCGACGCCGAGGGCGCCGCCGCCGAGGCGGCCCGGCTGGCCGAGAAGCTCCAGGGGGAGCTGGCGGAGGCCCGGGCGGCCGCCCGCGGTGAGCTGGAGCGGCACCGGGCCGAGGCCGAGGGGGTGCGCAAGGAGGCGGAGTCGCTGCGCAAGAAGGTCCGCTCGCTGGAGGCGGACACCCGCCGGGCGCAGGCCGAGAGCCGCCGCCTGGCCGGGGAGCTGGAGGCGGCCCGGTCCGCCGCGGCCGCCGAGCGCAGCGCCGCCGAGAGCGAGGCCCGCCGGCTGCGGCACCGGGTCGCCGAACTGGAGGCCGCGGTGGAGAGCGGGCGGCGCACCGCCCGCGAGGGCCGCAGCGTGGAGGACATGCGGCTGCGCCTGCTGCTGGACACCGTGCTGCATTCCGCCCAGGGCCTGCAGCGGGAGCTGGCGCTGCCGGTGACGGCGCTGCGCCCGGCCGACCTGGTGGAGGCGGTGGAGCCCGGTTCGGCCTCGCCGCACGACGTGGCCCGGCGCGGCCTGGCCGAGGACGACCCGGCGCTGCTGGACCAGCTGCTGGCGATCCCGCAGGTCCACCTGGTGGTGGACGGCTACAACGTGACCAAGACCGGCTATCCCCAACTGCCGCTGGAGCAGCAGCGGATGAGGCTGCTGGGCGGGCTGGCGATGCTGGCCCAGCGGACCCAGGCCGAGGTGACCTGCGTCTTCGACGGCCAGGACCTCGACGTGCCGGTGATCATGGCGCCGCCGCGCGGGGTGCGGGTGCGCTTCAGCCGCACCGGGGAGACCGCGGACGAGCTGATCCGCCGGCTGGTGCGGGCCGAGCCGCAGGGGCGGCCGGTGGTGGTGGTCTCCGCGGACCGGGAGGTCGCGGACGGGGTGCGCAAGGCGGGGGCCCGGCCGGTGGCCTCGGTGCTGCTGCTGAACCGGCTGGCCCGTAGCTGAGGAGGGCTCAGGGGACCGCGGGGCGTCCGGAGTGTGACGGTCCGGTGAAGGGGGGCGGGTGGGGCGGACCGGAAGCCCCCCGGGAGTGGACGCGGAGGCGTGGACTTCACTAGGGTCTGGCGTCAAACCTATATTCCGGACCTTCACTCTTTGGGGTGAGTCCAGCAGGAAGAAGGAGCACCCCCTTGGCCTCCCACCGCCGTCCCAAGCAGCCGAGCCGTGCGCGGATCTCCGTGTTCACCGCCGCCGCCGCGACCGCGGTCGCCCTGACGGCCCAGGCCAGCGCGCACGCCGCCCCGGCCCAGCCGAACAAGGACGAGGTCAAGGCGCAGGTCGACAAGCTGCTGGAGGAGCAGGAGCAGGCGGCCGAGAAGTACAACGGCGCCAAGGAGCGGGCCGACCAGCTGCGCAAGCAGGCCAGTGACCTGCAGGACCAGGTGGCCCGCGGCCAGGAGCAGTTGACCGAGCTGGCCTCCGGCCTGGCGGCGGTCGCCGGAGACCAGTACCGGCAGGGCGGCGTCGACCCGTCGATGCAGCTGATGCTCTCCTCCGACCCGGACCAGTACCTGACCAAGGCGGCCTCCTTCGACCAGGCCGCCAGCACCCAGGCCGAGACGCTCAAGTCCCTCAAGGACCAGCAGCGCCGCCTGGACCAGCAGAAGCAGGAGGCCGCGGCCGTCCTGCACGAGCTGGACAGCCAGACCCAGGCGCTCAACGACGCCAAGAACGACGTGAACAGCAAGCTCGCCGAGGCGCAGCGGCTGCTCGCCAAGCTGAGCGCCGCCGACCGGGCCGCGATCCTCCGGGGCAGCGGCTCCGCCGCCTCGCGCAGCGCCTCCCGGGTCGACCCGTCCACCCTGCCGCAGGCCAGCGGCTACGCGGCGACCGCCGTGGCGGCCGCGCTCGGCAAGCAGGGCTCGCCGTACGTGTGGGGCGCCACCGGTTCGAGCACCTTCGACTGCTCCGGCCTGATGGTCTGGGCGTACAAGCAGGCCGGCGTCTCGCTGCCGCGCACCTCGCAGTCGCAGGGCAGCTACGGCGTGAACGTGGGCACCGACTGGCACAACGCGCAGCCCGGCGACCTGGTCATCTACTACAACGACCGGCACCACGTCGGCATGTACATCGGCAACGGGCTGGTGGTGCACGCGCCGCGCACCGGTGACGTGGTGAAGACGATGAAGGTCGACACCCTGCCGATCTCCACCATCCGCCGGGTCTGACCGGACGGTCTGACGGACCGACGAATCGGACAAACGCCCCACCGGGCGACAACTGACGCATCGTGACACGCCCGGACGGCTCGAGATCCTCCTGTGATCTGCGACACGTCCGGGCGTGGTGTTTCTCGACCATATCGTGAGAATTATTACGCTCCGTGTAAGTGGTCGATCACAATCGGTCAGATTTGCCGGGGTATTTGATTCAGAATCAGATTTTTTTCTGACAAGGATTTGAACGGATCACGGATCGGTTACTAGGGTCTTGCCTCGACCACCGCAGAGTCGATCGCCCAAGGGGGGCGGCGGCGGAGGTCGCCGCCGAGTCCGTGACGCAGCGGGCAGACCGTCAACACCGGGTCTGCCGACGGGGATACCCCAACCGGGGTGCTGTCGAACGGAGCCGGGGAACCACGTTCCCCCGGGGTGAATCGGCGCCGGGACGACCGCCGCGCGCGGTCGGTGAGGCGTCGTAGGGCAATCTCTTCCGGCCCGAACCCGTCAGCTCACCCGGTAGGCGGTGTGAGGAAGAAGGAGTCCGCCTTCGTGGCGTCCCATCGCCGTCCCAAGCCCGTCGGCCGTGCCCGGGTCTCGATTCTCACTGCCACCGCCGCCGCTGCCGTGGCGCTCTCCGCCCAGGGCGGTGCGCACGCCGACCCCGCGCCGACCAAGGACCAGGTCAAGCAGCAGGTCGACCAGCTCAACGAAGAGGCCGAGGTCAAGACCGAGGCGCTGAACGCCTCCGTCGAGAAGCAGCAGGACCTGCAGAAGCAGGTCGGCCAGCTGCAGGACCAGCTCGCCCGGCAGCAGGAGCAGGTGACCACCGCCCAGGAGGGCCTGGCCGGCATCGCCGCCGAGCAGTACCGCACCGGCAACATGCCGCAGACCATGCAGCTGATGCTCTCCAGCAGCCCGGACTCCTTCCTCGGGCAGGCCGGCACGATGAACGTCGTCGGCGCCACCCAGGCCGACCTGCTCAAGACGTTCAAGTCCGAGCAGGCCAAGCTCGACGCGCAGCGCAAGGAGGCCGAGTCCAAGCTCGCCGAGCTGGACACCACCACCAAGGCCCTCAAGGCCGACAAGGAGGACGTCCAGGCGAAGCTGGCCAAGGCCCAGGAGCTCCTCAACACGCTGACCCAGCAGGAGCGCGAGCAGCTCGCCGCCGCCGAGGCGAAGGCCGCCGCGGACGCCAAGGCCAAGGCCGACTCCGCGCAGCGCGCCTCCCGCGACACCGTCCGGGTGGAGCTGAACGCCCCGGCGTCCTCCAGCTTCTCGGGCAACGCGGTCGGCGCGGCAGTCTCCAAGCTCGGCACCTGGTACTCCTACGGCGCGGCCGGCCCGAACAGCTTCGACTGCTCCGGCCTGATGCAGTGGGCCTACAAGCAGGCCGGCGTGTCGATCCCGCGCACCTCGCAGGCGCAGGCCGGGGCCGGGACCAGCCTGGGCACCGACATCGCCAACGCCCGGCCGGGCGACCTGGTCATCTACTACAACGACCAGCACCACGTGGGCATGTACGTCGGCAACGGGCAGATCATCCACGCCCCGCACACCGGCGCGCAGGTCCGCTACGAGTCGGCGACGGCCATGCCGATCAACCGGATCGTCCGGATCTGACGGACCGGCGCGGCCCCGGGCCCGGTACCCCGCAAGGGGTGCCGGGCCGCTTCCGTGCTGGTGTCCGATTCACGGTCAAATATTCGTGACTGTCGGGGTTTGGACTGGATCGATCCGACTCGCTAACCTCTGCCCCCGGGCCCCCGCGAGGACGGCCGTCCGACGGCGGACGGCGGCGGAGGCCGGCCGCAGAACGGAGCCGTCGCACGTGTCCGTGCACCGTCGCACCCCGCTGCCCGGCGTCCAGCGCCTCGCCCGCGCCCTGGCGCTGACCGCCGCCGCCACCGGCGCGCTCGGGCTGACCGTCGGCGGGGCCGCCGCCGCCCCGCTCAGCCCGGCCGACCCGGTGGGCCGCGGCGAGGTCAAGGCCCAGGTCGACCAGCTCTACGAGGAGGCCGAGCAGGCGTCCGAGCGGTACAACGCGGCCCAGGAGCGGCAGAGGCAGTTGCAGGCCGAGGCCGGCAGCCTGCAGGACCAGGTCGCCGCCGGGCAGGAGGAGCTCAACCGGATGCGCGGCGACCTGGCCGCCGTCGCCGCCGACCAGTACCGGACCCAGGGCGTGGACCCCACCGTCCGGCTGATGCTCGACCAGGACCCGTCCGGCTACCTGACCGGTGCCCGCTCGCTCGAACAGGCCACCTCCCGGCAGGCCGACAGCCTGCGCGAGCTCGCCGAGCGGCAGCGCCGGCTGGAGGCGCGGCGGCACGAGGCCGGCGCCAAGCTCGCCGAACTGGAGCAGGCCCGGCAGCAGCTCGCCGCCGCCAAGGACGACGTCCGGGAGCGGCTGGCCGGGGCCCAGCGGCTGCTGAACGGCCTCGCCCCCGCCGAGCGGGCCAGGATGGCGGCCGAGGACGCCCACGACGCCCGGCAGCGCGCCACCCGCGGCACCGGCCGGATCGACCTCGGCGACCAGCCGGCCTCCTCGGACCGCGCCGCCGCCGCGCTGGCCGCCGCGCTCTCCAAGATCGGCTCCCCGTACGTCTACGGATCCACCGGGCCGGGCACCTTCGACTGCTCCGGTCTGATGTACTGGTCGTGGCGGCAGGCCGGAGTGACCCTGCCGCGGACCTCGCAGGCACAGGCTTCGGCCGGCCGGCGGGTGAGCCTCGCCGAAGCCCGGCCCGGAGACCTGGTGATCTTCTACAACGACAGGCACCACGTCGGCATGTACGCCGGCGGGGGCGTCGTCGTGCACGCGCCGTACCCCGGCGCCCGGGTCCGCTACGAGAGCGTGAGCGCGATGCCGGTCAACACGGTGGTGCGGGTCTGAGCCTCGTCGACGAACCCCTGGTCACCGACCTGCCGCCGGCCCCCGGGCCGCCGCCGCGGGCCGGTGCCCCGCTGTCCCGGCGCGCCGCGCTGCTGCTGGCCGCCGCCGCGGCCACCCAGCTGTCGCTGCCCCGGGCGCTGCCCGCCCCGCCGCGCCCGTCGCCCGCCGTCCCGGACGGCGAACGGCCGCCGTCCGGGCTGCGGGAGGACGCGGCCCGGGTGCTGTCGCTGCGCGGCCGGGCCGTCGCCGAGCGGAACGCCGAGGCGCTGCTGGCGCTGTCCGCGCAGGGCTCCGAGGAGGCCGACCGGGACCTGCTGACCCGCACCGCCGGGCTGCGCTTCACCGAGTACGGGCTGCGGCTGACCTCGTTCGCCGAGCCGCCGGCCGGGGCGGGCCGGTTCACCGTCGGCGCCGAGCTGGCCTACCGGCTGACCGGGGTGGACGACTACCCGGCGCTGCTGGAGCGGCAGGTGGAGCTGGTGCGGGAGGCCGGCGGCTGGCGGGTCGCCCGGGAGACGCCGACCGGCGCGGCCGCGCCCTGGGACCTGGGCACCGTCCGGGCGGTGGAGGGTGCCCGCAGCCTGGTGCTCGGCATCGGCGCGGGCGCCGAACCGACCGCGCTGGCCGCGCTCGCCGACCGCGCGGTGCCCGCGGTGGAGGCGGTCTGGGGCCCGTCCGCGGCCCGGCTGCTGCTCGAACTGCCGCTCACCGAACAGGATTTCGCCCGCCGGATGGACGTGTCCGCGGACGCTTACCAGGGCATAGCCGCGGTCACCCTGGCGGTCGGCGGCGCCCCCGAACACACCCCCGCCGACCGGATCGTGGTCAACCCGGACGCCTACCGGCAGCTCAGCGAACTCGGCCGCCGGGTGGTGGTCACCCACGAGGCCACCCACGTCGCCACCCGGGCCGACACCAAGTCCTGGACGCCGCTGTGGCTGTCCGAGGGCGTCGCCGACTACACCGGCTACCTGGGCTCCGGGCGCACCGCCCGGCAGATCGCCCCCGAGCTGGCCAAGGACGTCCAGAACGGCAGGGCACCCGCCGGGCTGCCCGACGACGCGGCGTTCACGGCCGGCGCGGCCGGCATCGCCCAGGCGTACGAGCAGGCGTGGCTGGCCTGCGACCTGATCGCCCGCCGGTACGGGCAGGACCGGCTGGTCGCGCTCTACCGGACCGTCGGGGCCTTCGGCGCGGGCGGCCTGGAGCGCGCGCTGAAGGCCCGACTCGGGCTCGGCCTGGCGGAGTTCACCAAGACGTGGGCGGCCGAGGTGGCCCGGCTCGGGGAGTGACCCCGGGATCAGGCGGCGGTGAGCGCCCGCTGGAGGCCCGCCGCGTCCAGGAAGGCGGTGTGGGTGCCCGCGACGGTGCAGGTGTACGCCCCGGCCACCGCGCCGGCCCGCATGCACTCCTCCACCGGGCGGCCCGCCAGCCGGTGGTGCAGGAAGCCGGAGACGAAGGCGTCGCCCGCGCCGTTGCTGTCCACCACCGGCGCGCCCGGGTCGACGGCCGGGAAGTGCCGGGGCGCGTCGTCGCCGCGGGTCAGCAGGAAGGCGCCGTCCGCGCCCGCGGTGGCCACCACCAGCTCGGCCCGGCCCCGGGCCAGCACCGCGCGCATCACCGCCTCCGGGCGGTTCGCCAGGCCCGCCGCGGAGAGGAAGACCACGTCCGAGCGCAGGGCGTAGTGCAGGTGGTGCTCGTCGGCGCCGTCCCAGGCGTGCAGGTCGGTGGAGCTGCTGCGGCCCAGGCGCTCGATGTCCGGGTACATGTCCCGGTTGACGCCCGTGATCGACAGGTGGACGTGCGCCGAGCGCTCCACCAGCGGCAGCCAGAACTCGCGCGGCAGCCGGGCGTCCGCCGGGTGCCGGCCGTCGTAGAAGGAGAACCGCAGGCCGTCCCGGTCGACCAGGTTGACGCTGCGCGGGGTGCCGGCCGGGGCGGGCAGGTGGCTGAAGTCCAGGCCGCGGCGGGCGTACTCGGCGAGGATCAGGGCGCCCTGCGGGTCGTCGCCCAGGAAGTCGGCGAACTTGGTGCGCAGGCCCAGCGCCAGGCAGGCCAGGGCCACGCCGTTGCCGGTGTGCGCCGGGTAGTCCAGCACGGCGGGGACGCCGATCGAGTCGCGGCCCGGCGGGACCTCCAGCCGGTCCACCCGCACGATGGTGTCCACGCCGACGCCGCCGACGATCAGGATGTCGTAGTCGATCATCCGGCGATGGTGGCAGCACGGAGCCCCGCTCTGCAAGGTTTTTCAGAAACTTGCAGAACGGGGCTCGGGGCGTGCCGGGCCGCCCGCGGTCAGCCGCGGTCGGCCGGGGTCAGGTCGTCCAACAGGTCCTGCTCGTAGGCGATGCCCGGCCGCACCGGGTACTGCGGGGCGGCCTGCTCGGCCGACAGCACCACCGTGGTCAGCGCCTCCGGGCGCCGGGTGGAGCGCCACAGCCGGTACGCCGACAGCACCGTGGCCGCCACCAGCACCAGGTTGCGGGCGGTCAGCACCAGCACCCCGCCCAGCTCGCTGCGGTTCACCGAACCGAACATGATCGGGAACTCCAGCGTGGTCAGCACCGCCGTCACCAGCAGCAGCACCGCCACCGGGCGCTGGCTGGTGCCGCGCACCGTCAGGCACACCGCGGCCAGGCCGACCACCCAGATCATGTACTGCGGGGAGATCACCCGGCTGGTCGAGGTGAACACCAGCAGCGCGCACAGCGCCGCGTCGAAGGTGGTCGCCGACGACCAGCGGGCCGCCCGCAGCCGCCACACCAGCAGCCAGCCGAAGCCCGCCACCGACAGCCCCACCATCACCTTGGAGATCACCGGCACCCACGGCCCCAGGAACTCCACCGAGCCGTAGTTCATCGTCACGATGCCGTCCCACGACCCCGACAGCTTCGCGAAGTGCAGCGGCAGCGCGCCCACCGACTCGATCTCGATGCCGCGCTCGGACTGGAACTTCAGGAACTCGAACGCCCCGTTCATCCCCGCCGTCAGCAGGAAGCCCAGCGCGGCCGCGAACGCCACCGCCGACGTCCACGCCCGCCTGGTCCGCCGCCCGCGCGGCGAACCGATCAGCGCCAGCAGCGGCCACACCTTCAACAGCCCGCCCAGGCCCAGCAGCACCCCGCCGACCGCCGGACGCCGCATCATCACCAGCAGGCCGGCCACCGCCAGCGCCGTCACGATGATGTCGTAGCGGCAGTACACCGTCGGCCCGAGCAGCGGCACGCCCACCACCCAGTACCAACCGCCCAGGTAGCTGCGGCCCTTGCGGATCCCGGCCCGCATCAGCAGCGCCATCGCGGCCGCGTCCACCACGCCGCAGATCACGAAGAACGACACCAGGTACGACCAGGGCAGCAGCCCCGGCGCCAGGATCACCAGCGCGGCGCCCGGCGGGTACTGCCAGGTCACGTCGTCCAGCGGGAAGGTGCCGGTGCGCAGCACCTCGTACCAGCTGTGGTAGATCACCGAGATGTCGGTGGTCACGTCGGTGTCGGCGATCCGCAGCACCCCGGCGACCATCAGCACGATCAGCGTCCGGGTCGCCACCCAGCCGCCCGCCAGCGCCCACAGCGGACGGCGGCTCGGCACGGCGGCGCCCCGGGGCGACGGTACCGACGGCTCCGGGGCACCGGCCTCCTCGGCCTGGGCTGACTCCACTGCGCTCCTTCGGGTCGTCGCGTGCACGCCGGTGCACCGGGTACGTCGGGGCCTCACCGGTCAAGGACCGCTGTCCCGCCCGGAAGGTTGCGACGGCACCCCGGTCTTCACCGAACCGTGTCCGGACCGTCCGCGCGGTGCCGCGGCCGGGCCCGGCCGGTGTGACGGGTCGTTCCCGGTGAACGGGCACGGTGACCTATCGTACGGACCACTCACAGGTAGTCCGAGCACCCCCCGACCGAGCGAGCCGAGGCATGCACAAGACCCTCATCGTCACCAACGACTTCCCGCCCAGGCCAGGCGGCATCCAGACGTTCATCCACAGCATGGCCGTCCGGCAGCCCGCGGGCTCGGTCGTGGTGTACGCCTCCACCTGGCGGGACGGCCGCGAGGTCGCCGAGTTCGACGCCCGGCAGCCCTTCCCGGTGGTCCGCGACCGGACCACCATGCTGCTCCCGACCCCGCGGGCCACCCGCCGGGCCGCCGAGATCCTCCGCGCCGAGGGCTGCACCTCGGTCTGGTTCGGCGCCGCCGCCCCGCTCGGCCTGATGGCCCCCGCGCTGCGCCGGGCCGGCGCGCAGCGGCTGCTCGGCATGACCCACGGGCACGAGGCCGCCTGGGCCGGACTGCCGCTCTCCGCCCAACTGCTGCGGCGGATCGGGGCCGGCACCGACGTGCTGACCTACCTCGGCGAGTACACCCGCAGCCGGATCGCCCGCGCCGTCGGGCCGGACGCCGCCCGGCGGATGGTCCAACTCCCGCCCGGCGTCGACGAGAACACCTTCCGGCCGGACTCCGGCGGCGACGAGGTGCGCGCCCGGCTCGGGCTCAGCGGACGGCCGGTGGTGGTGTGCGTGTCGCGGCTGGTGCCGCGCAAGGGCCAGGACACCCTGATCCGGACCTGGCCGCGGGTCCTGGCCGCCCACCCCGACGCGGTGCTGCTCATCGTCGGCGGCGGCCCCCACCGGGCCGAACTGGAGAAGCTCACCGACACGGTGGGCGTACGCTCCTCGGTCGTCCTCACCGGCGAGGTGCCCTGGGAGGAACTCCCGGCCCACTACGGGGCCGGCGACGTCTTCGCGATGCCCTGCCGCACCCGCCGCGGCGGGCTGGACGTCGAGGGCCTGGGCATCGTCTACCTGGAAGCCTCCGCCACCGGCCTGCCGGTCGTCGCGGGGGACTCCGGCGGGGCGCCGGACGCCGTCCGCGAGGGCGGGACGGGGTACGTGGTGCCGGGCAAGGGCGGCGAGGTGCTGCTCGCGGAGCGGCTGGTGCGGCTGCTCGGCGACGAGGGTCTGCGACGCCGGATGGGCGAGGCCGGACGCAAGTGGGTGCACGAAGCCTGGCGCTGGGACATGCTCGCGGAACGGCTCACGGGGCTGCTGCAGGAACGGTAGACCTGCTCGGGACGCGCACCGACAGGGGCGCGGGGAACTGCGCGAAGCGGGAGTGGCACGTCAGCGTGGTCGCGGGACAGTGCAAGTGATCATCCTGCGTCGCGATCTGGCTGTGCGTGCTCGGTTGGCCGCGCAGTTCCCCGCGCCCCTGGTTTCGCAACGTCCGGCGCGCAGCAGGTCTCCCCGCGCCCCTGGTTTCGGCCTATCGCGTGTAGAGGCTCTCGATCTCGGCGGCGAAGTCCTTGAGGACGACGTTGCGCTTGAGCTTGAGGGAGGGGGTGAGGTGCCCGCCGGCCTCGGTGAAGGTGGTGGTGAGGAGGCGGAACTTCTTGACGGCCTCGGCGTGCGAGACGGCCCGGTTGCCGTCGTCGACCGCGGCCTGGACGGCGGCCAGCAGGTCGGGGTCCTCGCGGAGCTGTTCGACCGTCGCGTCGGCGGGCTTGCCGTTGAGGGCCTTCCAGCGGGGGAAGAACTCGTCGTCGACGGTGACCAGGCAGGCGATGAAGGGCTTGCGGTCGCCGACCACCATGACCTCGCCGACGATCGCGTGGGCGCGGATGCGGTCCTCGATCACGGCGGGGGCGACGTTCTTGCCGCCGGCGGTGACGATGATCTCCTTCTTGCGGCCGGTGATGGTGAGGTAGCCCTCGTCGTCGAGGGCGCCGAGGTCGCCGGTGGCGAACCAGCCGTCCTGGAGGGCGTCGGCGGTGGCGGCGGGGTTGTTCCAGTAGCCGGTGAAGACCTGCGGGCCCTTGAGCAGGACCTCGCCGTCCGCGGCGATCCGGATCGCGGAGCCGGGCAGCGGCTGGCCGACGGTGCCGATCTTGGGCTTGTCGTGCGGGTTGAAGGCGGTGGCGGCGCAGGACTCGGTGAGGCCGTAGCCCTCCAGGACGACGAAGCCGATGCCGCGGTAGAAGTGGCCGAGCCGCTCGCCGAGCGGGGCGCCGCCGGAGATGGCGTAGCGGCAGCGGCCGCCGAGGGCGGCCCGGAGCTTGCCGTAGACCAGCTTGTCGAAGAGGGCGTGCCGGATCCGCAGGCCGAGCGAGGGGCCGCCGGCGTCCAGGGCGCGGCTGTAGGCGACGGCGGTGTCGGCGGCGCGGTCGAAGATCCTGCCCTTGCCGTCGGCCTGGGCCTTGGCGCGGGCGGTGTTGTAGACCTTCTCGAACACCCTGGGGACGCCGAGGATCAGGGTCGGTTTGAAGGAGCCGAGTTCCTCGGTGACGTTCTTGATGTCGGAGACGTGGCCGAGCCGGACGGGGGCGATGGCGGCGGCGATCTCGGCGATCCGGCCCAGCACGTGGGCGAGCGGCAGGAACAGCAGGACGGAGGACTCGCCGGTGCGGAACAGCTCGGGCATCCGGGCGGTGACGTTGCCCAGTTCGGCGAGGAAGTTGCCGTGGGTGAGCCGGCAGCCCTTGGGGCGGCCGGTGGTGCCGGAGGTGTAGACGATGGTGGCGACCGAGTCGGGCCCGGCCAGCCGGCGGCGTTCGGCGATCACGGCGTCGTCCACGCCGGCGCCGGCCCGGGTGAGGGCGGCGACGCCGTCCCGTTCGATCTGCCAGGCGTGCTCGAGCGCCGGGAGTCCGGCGCGGACCTCCTCGACCACGGCGGCGTGGGCGTCGGTCTCGGTGACGACGGCGAGCGCGCCGGAGTCGCCGAGGATCCAGCGGACCTGCTCGGCGGAGGAGGTCTCGTACACCGGGACGGTGATCGCGCCGGCCGTCCAGATCGCGAAGTCGAGCAGCGTCCACTCGTAGCGGGTGCGGGACATCACGGCGACCCGGTCGCCGGGGCCGACGCCGGAGGCGACCAGGCCCTTGGCGACGGCGTGCACCTCGGCGAGGAACCGGGCGGCGGTGAGGTCCTGCCACTGCCCGGCGGACTTGCGGCTGAGCACAGCGACGCCCGGGTGCCGCTCCGCGTTCTGGTGGACCAGGTCGGCGAGGTTGCCGTCGCTCGGTACCTGGTAGCGGGCCGGAAGGCTGAACTCGTCGAGCAAGACTGCTCCTCGTCTGCGACGCTGCGGGACGACTGGACGTTACTGCCGGGTAGGCGCGTTCGACCAGGGGGGTCGGCCCCGGTGTTCCGATCGTCACACCGCAGGTCGGGCGTACGGGGGACCGAATCGAACCCTACGGCAGCCCGGAGGTGACCCGCCGGTAGGTGCCCGCGCGGGAAGCGTGCGGCCCCGCCCGCGATAGCCTCTGCTGGGCGCACAGCAGCACAGGGAGATCGCGGAGGCCGCAATGGCGGAGCACACCAGGTCGAGCATTGTCATCGACGCCACCCCGGCCGAGGTCATGGCGGTCATCGCCGACTTCGCCGCCTACCCGGAGTGGACCGGCGAGGTCAAGGAGATCGACGTCCTGGAGGCCGGCCCCGACGGCCGCGCCGCCAAGGTCCGGCTGCTGCTGGACGCCGGCGCCATCCGCGACGAGCACACCCTCGCCTACACCTGGGACGGCGACCGCGAGGTCAGCTGGACGCTGGTCAGCAGCCAGATGCTGCGCGCCCTGGACGGCTCGTACGCGCTCGCCCCCGCCGGGAAGGGCCCCGCCGAGGGCACCGAGGTCACCTACCAGCTGGCCGTCGACGTCAAGATCCCGATGCTCGGCATGATCAAGCGCAAGGCCGAGAAGGTCATCATCGACCGGGCGCTGGCCGGCCTGAAGAAGCGCGTGGAGGGCTGACCGGGCCCGTGGCCACCCGCACCGTACTGGTCAGCGGCCCGGAATCCGGCCGGATCGCCGCCGCCACCGCCCTGCACCACGCCCGGCAGGGCAGCGACACCCTGCTGCTGGCCGCCGACGACCCGCACCGCGCCGTGGACGACCTGCTCGGCGCCCGGCTCGGGCCCGACCCCGTCGAACTGGAACCCGGGCTGGCCGCCGCCCGGCTCGACGAGCAGGCCGCCTTCCGCGCCGCCCTCGACGGCTACCGCGACCGGCTCGCCCCCGCCCTCGACCTGATCGGCGCCCAGCCGCTCGACCCCGACGAACTCGCCCCGCTGCCCGGCACCCGCGCCCTCGCCCTGCTGCGCGCGCTGCCCCGGGCCAAGGCCGAGGTGCTGGTGGTCGCCGCGCCGCCGCCCGCCGAACTGATCGCCACCCTCGCGCTGCCCGCCCAACTGGAGCGCTACCTCGCCCGGCTGCTGCCCGAGCAGCGCCAGGCCGCCCGCGCGCTGCGCCCGCTGCTGGCGGGCCTGGCCGGCGTCCCGATGCCCACCGACCGGCTGTTCGAGGCCAGGGCCGCCGCCTCCGCCGCGCTGGCCGAGGCCGCCGCCGCGATCGCCGCCCCCGGCACCACCGTCCGCCTGGTGCTGGACGCGGCCCGCCCGGCGCCCCGCGCGCTGGCCCGGATCCGGGCCGGGCTCGCCCTGCACGGCCTCCCGCTGGACGCCGTGGTCGCGCACGGCGCGCTGCCCGCCGCCGCGACCGGCTCCGCGGACCCGTGGCTGGCCGCGACGGCCGCCCGGCAGGACGAGCAACTCGCCGCCATCGCCCAGCAGTTGGGCGAGGTGCCGGTGCTGGTCGCCCGGCAGCCCGACGGCGGCCCGGAGGCGCTCGCCGAACGCCTCTACGCCGCCGGCGCCCCGCGCCCGCCCGCCCCCGCCGACCCCCGGGTCGAGGACCGGCTGGCCGCCGACAACCGGCTCGTCTGGCACCTGCCGCTGCCCGGCGCCGACCGGGGAGACCTGGAACTGCTGCGCCGCGGCGACGAGTTGGTGCTCGGCGTCGGAGGTTACCGGCGGGTCCTGGCACTCCCGTCCGCGCTGCGCCGTTGCACGGTCAGCGGGGCCGGACTGGCGGACGGGGTGCTGTCGGTGCGGTTCACGCCCGACCCCGCGCTCTGGCCGCGCGGGTAGGACGGGTGGACGGTTCGGACGGGTCGGACGGATGGGGAGTGGCGCGGTGAGCACGGAACAGCAGCAGGAGCAGGACCGGCAGGAGCGGGACCGGCGGCCGGACGGGGCGGGGGAGTTCGCGCCGCTGGTCGAGGAGGTGCGGAAGTTCGCCGCCGCGGTGGGCGTCAAGGCGGTGGAGATCGGCGGCCGGCTGCGCGAGTCCAACCCCGAGGTCTACGGCCACCTCGCCGCCGCGGGCGGGGAGCTGCTGGCCGCCTACCGGGCGGCCGTCGCCCGGCACGAGCGGAACTGGTCCGCGCCCCAACACGCCGAGGCCGAACGGGTGGACCTGGACGGGGCCGCCGAAGGGCCCGACAAGTAATCAAACCGGTCGAACGGTGGCGTCACGCTGCGGTCACAGCTGCTTACCGAACGGTACCGTTGGTATGACTTCTGAAGGCACCATGACCAAAGGGTCGGCAATTGCCTTCGAATAATGTACGCCTGACTGTATACGTGGGTACCCCTCAGCGGGTACGGTTCCGCTGAGCGGGAACGAGTGAATAGCTGAGGGACACATGGCTCTGACCATCGGCGTGGACGTCGGCGGTACCAAGATCGCAGCAGGCGTGGTCGACGAGTCCGGCGAGATTCTGGCCAAGACCCGGGTGCCGACCCCGGCCGACCCCCAGTGGGCGGTCGACGCGATCGCCCAAGGCGTACGGGAGTTGAAGGAGCAGTATCCCGACGTCGCAGGGGTCGGCGTCGGCGCGCCCGGGTTCGTCGACCGGGACCGCTCCACCGTCCTGATGGCGCCCAACATCGACTGGGAGAACGAGCCCCTCAAGCAGCGGATCGAGGAGCTCACCGGCCTGGAGACCGTCGTCGAGAACGACGCCAACTGCGCCGCCTGGGCCGAGTTCCGGTTCGGCGCCGCCGCCGAGTACGAGGACATGGTCCTGATCACCGTCGGCACCGGCATCGGCGGCGGCATCGTCCTCGACGGCCGGCTGCACCGCGGCCGGTTCGGCGTGGCCGGCGAGATCGGCCACCTGAACATGGTCCCGGACGGCCTGGACTGCGGCTGCGGCGGCCACGGCTGCTGGGAGCAGTACGGCTCCGGGCGCTCGCTGCGCCGCTACGGCCGCGAGCGCGCCGCCGCCGACCCGATCGCCGGCAAGCGGATGCTCGAACTCAACGACGGCGTCGCCGAGACCATCCGCGGCATCCACATCACCGAGGCCGCCGCCGAGGGCGACGCGCTGGCGCTGTCCTGCTACGCGGAGCTCGCCGACTGGCTCGGCCGCGGCATGGCCGACCTCGCCGCGCTGTTCGACCCGGGCGTCTTCGTCCTCGGCGGCGGCGTCTCCGACTCGGGCAGCCTGCTGCTCGACCCGGTCACCGAGAGCTTCCGGAAGTACCTGACCGGCGGCCCGGCCCGGCCGGTCGCCAACGTGGTGCTGGCGTCGATGGGTTCGGCCGCGGGCATCGCGGGCGCGGCCGACCTGGCGCGGATCTAGCC
>NZ_JBHUWH010000155.1:0-15881 GCF_042670125.1 Kitasatospora sp. NPDC057198
GTCCGGGAGCGCGGAGGGGTAGGTTCGGCAGGCCCGAAGTGATCGCGAAGTGGGGAGAGCCATGCCGAACGACCCGCAGCTGTGGAGCGCGGTGGACGAGTACGCCGAGGCGCTGCTGATCGGCCCGGACGAAGACCTGGAGGCCGCCACGGAGGCCGCCGACGCGGCCGGGCTGCCGCCGATCGCGGTCGCCGCCAACCAGGGCAAGCTGCTGCACCTGCTGGCCGCGGCCAAGGGCGCCCGGCGGATCCTGGAGATCGGCACGCTGGCCGGCTACAGCACCATCTGGCTGGCCCGCGCGCTGCCCGACGGCGGCACCCTGACCACCCTGGAGATCGACCCGGCGCACGCTGCCGTCGCCACCGCCAACCTCGAGCGGGCCGGCCTCGCCGACCGCGCCGAGGTCCGCCTCGGCCCGGCCCGGGAGACCCTGGCGCAGCTGATCGCCCGGGGCGGCGAACCGTACGACTTCTTCTTCGTCGACGCCGACAAGGCCAACATCCCGCACTACGTCGAGGCCGCCCTCGCGCTGGCGGCCCCCGGCGCGCTGATCGTGGTCGACAACGTGGTGCGCGAGGGCAAGCTCGCCGACGCCGACAGCACCGACCCGGCCGTGCTCGGCGTGCGGCGGATGCACGAGCTGATCGCCGCCGAGAAGCGGTTGGACGCCACCACCGTGCAGACCGTCGGCAGCCGCGGCCACGACGGGTTCACCCTGATCAGGGTGCTGGAGTCGTAGCCCGGTATTCGGACGGCCGGGGCCGGGGTGGAAGACTGGGCGGCATGCGCATCGGACTCCTCGGCACCGGCCCCTGGGCGGGCTTCGTGCACGCCCCCGCCCTGGCCGCCCACCCCGACGTCACCTTCGCCGGCCTCTGGGGGCGCCGCCCCGAGGCCGCCGCCGAACTCGCCGCCGTGCACGGCGTCCCGACCTACCCGACGGTCGAGGCCCTGCTGGCCGACGTCGACGCGGTCGCCGTCGCCCTCCCGCCGGACGTGCAGGCCGAGTACGCGGCGCAGGCCGCCCGGGCGGGCAAGCACCTGCTGCTGGACAAGCCGGTCGCCGCGACCGTCGACGCCGCCCGCGCCGTCGAGGACGCGGTGGCCGCCTCCGGCGTCGCCTCGGTGGTCTTCTTCACCACCCGCTTCGGCCCCACCCAGGAAGCCTGGATCACCGAACAGGCCGCCGCGGGCGGCTGGTTCACCGCCCACTGCCACTGGATCGGCTCGGTGTTCACCACCGACAGCCCGTTCGCCGCCTCCCCCTGGCGCCAGCAGAAGGGCGCGCTGTGGGACGTCGGCCCGCACGCCCTCTCCGTCCTGCTGCCCGTTCTCGGCGACGTCGAGCAGCTCACCGCCGCCCCCGGCCCGGCCGACACCACCCACCTGGTGCTGCGCCACCGCGGCGGCGCCTCCAGCACCGTCACGCTCAGCCTGACCGCCCCGCCCGCCGCCTCCGCCAACGGCGCGGCCGTCGAACTGCGCGGCACCGCCGGCGTCACCGCGCTGC
The DNA here is from genome assembly GCF_042670125.1 of Kitasatospora sp. NPDC057198. Lineage (NCBI taxonomy): Bacteria > Bacillati > Actinomycetota > Actinomycetes > Kitasatosporales > Streptomycetaceae > Kitasatospora > Kitasatospora sp. NPDC057198. The sequence goes on from NZ_JBHUWH010000155.1 coordinate 1,511, forward strand.
CCGACCGCGACACCGAGGCCACCACCGCCTTCGCCCACGCCCTGGACGCCCTGCTGGCCGCGGCGGAGACCGGCACCCCGCACGCCTGCGACATCCGCTTCGGCCGCCGGGTGGTCGAGGTACTGGCCACCGCCGAGGAGCAACTGCTGCGCGGCGGACGGTAGTCCACGGGCGGTCGGGCGGTCGGGCGTTCCAGAAGGTTCGGTCGGCCCGGCCGGAACCCGCCGCACCCGGAGCGCACCGGATCTTCACAGAACGCCCACCGCGCGGGGGTCCGCCATCAACGCCCGGTGGGCCGCCGGTCGGCCGGGCGGCGCGGGGGGACCGGGGTGGCCGGGAAGTCGCGCGGGCCGGTCCACAGGGCCGGGACGGCGTCCGCCCGGCGGGCCAGCTCGTAGGCGACCGCCTCGTAGTTGACCCGCCAGCCCCGGAAGTGCGGCCAGGCTTCGGCGACCGTCCGCTCCAGGCCCATGCCCGCCGAGGTGACCAGCTCCGCCGCGGCGTAGAACTCCTCGAAGGTCAGCCGGATCGGCCCGTCCGGGTCCGGGTCCGGCTCGAACGGGATGCGCAGCGCCGTCGCGATGTCGCGCAGCGCGGTGAACCCGGCGCGCAGCAGCAGCCGGGCCTCCGGCGGCGCCGAGCGCGGGTTCAGCGCCAACTGCATCGCGGCGGCGTCCAGCACCGCGATCAGGCCCACCACCCAGCTGCGGTACGGCTGCGGCGAACGGAACGAGATCAGCACCGGGTAGTTGGAGTGCCCCTCGCCGAGGTCCGCCGCCAGCCGCTCCCAGTCCCGGTACAGCTCCGCCAGTTCGCCCTCGGTGCGCACCAGCGCCTGCCGGGCCAGCAGTTCGGGCCCCCAGGCCGGCTCGCCCGCCCGCGACTGCAGCAGCGTCACCTCCAACTCCCGCCGGTTGTACGCCCCGTAGAGCGTCGGCAGGTAGGCGATCAGCAGTGCGATGATCAACGGGCCGTTCGCCGCCGCCAGGAAGTCGATCACCGACAGGTGCAGCCGGTCGCCGCTGGCGAAACCCAGCGTGAACAGGCTCGACCCGGCCTCCCGGAACGCCACCCGCCACCCCAGGTCGGACGTCCCGCGCAGCAGCAGCGTGTACGCGCACAGCGTGGACAGCAGCCAGCAGCCCAGCATCCCCAGCAGGATCAGCGGCGCCAGCCAGGTCTGCGCCCGGTCGATCGCCCGGTAGCCGCCGAACGGCGCCGCGACCGTCCGCACCACCCGGCGCAGCACCGACCACAGCCGGATCACCAGCGCCGAGTACAACCCGCGCGGCACCACCAGGGTCCGCAGGATGCTGGCCGCGGTCGCCAGCAGCAGGGCGGCCCCGGCCACCGTGGAGATCACTCGCATGCGGTCATTGTGGCGTGCCGCCGGGCCCGGACCTGCCGCGGGACACCCCCGTGAAAGCATCGGAGCAGGAAGAGCGACCCGCCGAGCAGAGAGCCGAGCCGACACCCGTGCCCCACGCCCCCGCGCCCGACGCGTCCGACGTCCCCGACGTACCCGACGCGCCCGAGATCCGCATCGACGTCCCCGGCTCCTTCCCGCGGGCCGTCTTCCGGGAGCGCCACCCCGTGCTGATCGGGCAGCTGCTGGACGCGCTGCCGTACGGCCCGCGGCAGCGCGCGGCGCTGGCGGAACTGCTCGACCGCAGCACCGGCGGCGGGGTACTCGAGCCGCCGGACGCGGACACCCCGGACGGCGCGCGCTGGCGGGCCTGGGGCGAGGGGCACTGGGGGCGGCGCTGGGACGAGGCGCCGTTCCTGTGGGCGGAGAGCTGGTTCTACCGGCAACTACTGGAAGCCACCGGCTGGTTCAGGCCCGACGACGCCTGGCACGGCGTCGACCCGTTCGCCCCGTTCAAGACCGCCGAACTCGCCGGGGAGGCCGTCGACGGCGAACTGGCCGCGCTGGACGCCGAGTCGGGGCGGGACGCGCTGCTGGCCGCCGCGCTGTGGGGCAACCGCGCCGACCTGAGCTTCCGGCTCACCGCGCGGGACGACAGCGCGGCGTCCGGCCTGGTCGCCGACGACAGCGCCCGGCTGTGGGCCGCGCTGGAACGCGGCCGGGGCGGCCGGGTCGGCCTGATCGCGGACAACGCCGGCCGCGAACTGCTGCCCGACCTCGTCCTGCTCGACCACCTGCTGACCACCGGCCTGGCCGGACGGGCCGTGCTGTACGTCAAACCGCACCCCTACTTCGTCTCGGACGCCACCACGGCCGACGCCCTCGCCTGCGTCGAACGCCTGCGCACCGCCCCCGGCGCGGCCGCCGCGGCCGTCGGCGGACGGCTGTGGCGGGCGATGGCCGACGGCACGCTCGCCGTGCGCACCCACCCGTTCTTCTGCGCCCCGCTGCCCTACCGCGCGATGCCCGCCGACCTGCGCGCGGAACTCGCCGGCGCCACCCTGACGGTGCTCAAGGGAGACCTCAACTACCGCCGCCTGGTGGACGATCGGCACTGGCCGCCGACCACCCCCTTCGACGCGCTCACCGGCCACTTCCCCACCCCCGTCGCGGCCCTGCGCACCCTCAAGTCGGACGTCGCCGCCGGCCTCGCCCCGGACACCGTCGCCCGCCTCGACGCCACCGGCACCCCGTGGCGCACCAGCGGGCAGCACGCCCTGATCCAGGTTCGCGGATAGCGACCCGGCCGGTCCGGGCAGAACCACCCCATGACTCCAACGAGTTCGCCAAGCCCGTCGGGGCCGTCGGGTTCGCCCGGCCCGTCGGGGCCGTCGGGGCCCGGTGCCGGGGCGGTGGGCCGTCCGGTCCGGTGGCCCGGTCGGGCGGCGGCCGGGTGGGGGTTCTTGTTCGCGGTCCCGAGCTTCTACTGGGCGCTGGGCGGCCTGGTCGGCGCCTCGTCCACGGTCTCGCCGACGCTGGTCCAGCTGGCGCGGGAGCGGCACCCCGGCTTCCTCGCGGTGCTGTGGGTGACCGGCGTGCTCAAGGTCGTCGGCGGCGCGCTGGGCCTGGCCCTGGCGAGCCGCCGCGGGTGGGGCCGGAACGCGAACCGCCTGCTGCAACTGGCCGGCTGGGGTGCGGGCGTGCTGCTCGTCTGGCACGGGATGCTGTTCGTCGGGCAGGGCCTGCTCGTGCAGGCGCACGTCATCGGTATCGCCCCGGAACTGGTGCCGGTCAGCCGTTGGTACACCTACCTGTGGGGGCCGTGGTTCGTGGCCGGGGGAGTCGCCTTCCTGCTCGCCGCCCGGGCCCACCTGCGCGGGGTGGCCGAGCGCCGGGACGCCGCGATCGCGGGCGCGGTCGGCGGCCTCGGCGCGCTGGCGCTGTCCGCCGCGGCCCTGCTGGCGGGGATCGGATAGCCGCCCGCGTCCGCTCCGGCCCCCCGCCCGAGCACCAGTAGGTCAGAGCGCCGCCCCGTAGCCCGTCGAGCCCGCCAACAGGCGGCGGTGGCCGTCGAGTTCGGGCTCGCGCTCGGCGATCCGGCGGGCCTCGGCGAGCAGCGGGGCGGCCTGCGGCAGGTGGTCCGGGTGCTCCAGCGGGAAGGCCGGGGCCAGGTGTTGGCGCACCTGCCGGTCCGGGCAGGCGGTGAAGCATGCGGCGGCGGCCAGCCAGAACCGGGGGTACAGGTCGGCGTACGGCTCGGCGGGCTGGTGGGCGAGTCGCAGCGCCTCCCGGTACTGCTCGCGGAGCTGCTCCCCGTCGACCGAGCCGTCCCGGTACCGCGCGCGCAGCGCGGCGAGCGGGGCCGGGTCGCGGCGGGCGGGCAGGAAGTAGGCGGCCGCGGCGGCGTTCCTGCGCCGCTCCCAACTCCCTTGCTCGAGCAGGGGGATGAGGCCCTCCAGGACGGCCCGGTGGCCGATCGCGCCGATCAGCGGATCGGTCAGCTGGTGGGTCGTCGAGTGCTCCAGGGTGAGCAGCCGGAAGACCCGCCCGGCCAGCCGGGCGGTCGCGGCCGGGGCGGCCTCCAGTGCCGTGCCGAGGGCGAGCCGGGTGCTCTCGATCCGCTCGTAGGAGTCCTGGTCGAGACCGTGACGCTCCGCCTCGACCAGCAGTGCCTCGAACGCGTCCAGCCGGGCGGTGAGTTCGGCGTCCTGGGCAGTCAAGGTGCTTCCCCCTCAGTTTGGTTGACGATCCGTCAGGAGCGCTTGAACCAGCGCCGCCCCGACTTCGGGGCGGCGTCCGGAGCCGGGCCGGACGGGCCGGGCGTTCCGGACGGGCCGGTCCGGGAGTCGTGGCGCACCACGGGCAGGCCGCGGCGCTCCAGGCCGGCGATGGTGTCCGCGTGCGCCGCGGGGTGCAGCGGGACGACGGCGACCTTCGGGTAGGCGAGGTGGCGCAGCGCCTCCTCGCGGAGCAGCGCCCGCAGCAGGTGGTTGGCGACGGGGCCGGGCGGATCCTCGTCCACGGCGACGTGCAGCAGCAGTTGGGGGTCGGGGGAGTCCGGCCAGCGGGCTGACGACAGCCAGGCGGCGCGGGCCGCCGGGAAGCCGCTCATCCGCCGGGACAGCGCCTCGTGCAGGGCCGCCGCGTCCGGCCCGGTCGGCGGTTCGAGCAGCAGCCGTTCACCGCGGAAGTCGCGGGCCCAGGCGTCCAGCAGCGCCCGGGGCAGTTTCCATTCGCCCTGCCGGGAGCGCAGCACCAGTCGGACGGCCCCGCTGCCCTCCAGCAGCTCCATCATCCCGGCCGCGTCGTAGTACGTGACACCGACGGCCGCCGGCACGTCCCGGCCGGGGCCGGGCTCGGCGAAGCCGAGCACCACCCGCCCGCCCTCCGGGTCGCGGCCGGTGATCACCTCCCCGGGGGCGGCGATCGGGACGAACAGCCCGCCGTCGAACAGCGCGATGATCAGGTCCATCGGGTCGGGCTCCTGGCCGTCGAAGCGGGCGAGGAGTTGGACGAGGTGCGGGTTGGACGGTGTGGTCACGCCCGGAGCGTAGTCACCCCCGGCGGACGGCGGGCCGCCGGGGGCACGGGTGCGTCAGCGGCCGGTGCGGCCGTCGAGGAGTTCGCGCAGGATGTCGAGGTGGCCGTTGTGCCGGGAGGTCTCCTCGATCAGGTGCAGCAGGATCCACCGCAGGTCGGGGTGCCGGCCGTCGCTGTGGGGCTGCGCGGCCGGGGTGTCCAGGTCGTGCTCGGCGACCACCCGGCGCAGGCGGGCGCTCTGCTCCTCGTACTCGTCGAGCAGTTGCGGCAGCGGCACGTCGGCCGCGGTGCGCATCTCCGGGTCCGGGTCGTCGTCGGTGGCGTCCACCAGCGGGCCCTCGAGCGGCCGGCCGAGGAGGACCACGTCCAGCCAGTAGTGCTCGACCCAGCGCAGGTGGCTGATCAGCCCGCAGGCCGTCATCAGCGGGGAGTCGGGCAGCGGCGCCCGGCGGGCGTCCTCGGCGGAGAGGCCCCCGCACTTGGCCCGCGCGGTGGCCCGTGCGTAGTCGAGGAAGGTGGTCAGCTGGGTGCGCTCGTCCCAGGAGGGCGGCGTGTCGGTTCGCTCAGTCATCGTCGGCATTCTGGCCTGTTCCTGACACGGCGTCGACGGGTTTTCCACCGGGCTCGGGGCTCGGGGTTCAGGGCTCAGGGCACGAGGCTCACGGCTCCCGGGCCGGTCAGTGTGTCGTGGCGGCCACCGTCGGGCCGTCGTCCTGCGGGAGCGGCGACCGGGAGGGCAGCATGGCGCCCGCGAGCAGGGCGGCCAGCAGCAGCAAGCCGACCGCCCACCAGGACGGGGTGTCGGTGCCGTGCAGCACCGCGGTGCCGACGGCCTGTCCCGCGAACTGGGCGGTGGCCAGCGCGCCCGCGGCCCCGCCGGCCAGCCCGGGGACGGCCGTCGCGGCCGCGCAGGAGAACACCGGGACGAGGGCCAGGCCGGCGCCCAGGCCCGCGACGGCCGTTGCAACCGACAGGGGCGCGGTCGGCCCTCCGCCGTTCATCAGGGCGAGGACGGCCGCGAGCAGGCCCGCCGCTGCGGTCAGCAGGCCCGCCACCGCCAGCGTGCGCGGGGAGGCTCCCGGGCGGGACAGCCGGATTCGGGCCCAGGCGGCGCCCAGTACGGCGCCGAGCGCCAGCAGCACCATCGGGGCGAGGGTCGCGACCAGGGCCCGGTTGCTGCCCCAGCTCACTACGAAGGCCAGGGCCGGCAGCAGGCAGAGGAAGCCGGCGCCGGTCAGCGCCGTGACCAGCAGGCCGCCGAGGCGGTGCCGGGCGGGCCGGGTGTCCGGCGGCAGGAGCCGGCCGCCGCCCGACCGCTGCTGCCACCAGAGGACTTCGATCAGCGTGAGGCCGACCACGGACGGCACCAGCATCGCGGGGCTCAGCCACCGCTGGGCGGTGCCGAAGGCGAGGGCACCCGGGCCGAGGGCGCCCAGCAGGACGCCGAGCGGGGCGAAGCGGACGCGTTCCCGGCCAGGCCGCGGGGCGTCCGCCGGCAGGGCGAGGGTGCCGAGCAGCGCGGCCAGCGCGGCCAGCACACCGACGGACAGGACGAGGTCGGGGGTCGACTGCGCGAGGCCGAGCAGACCGGCCACCGTCCCGGCGACGGTGATCGAGGCGTACGTCCCGAAGGCCCCGGCCGAGCCCCCGGGGCCGCGCGGGGCGGCGGCCGCGACGGCGAGCGAGGCGGCCAGCGCGAGCGCGCCGAAGCCGCCCTGGAGGAAGGAGACGGCGAACTGGAGCGGCCCGTCCTTGTCGGGCACGGGCCCGAGCAGGCCGAACAGGTAGGCCGCCGCGAACCCGGCCAACCCGGTGGACAGGGCGCGCCGGCGCCCCGCGAGGTCGGCCAGGTGACCGCCGGGCAGCAGCAGCGCGGCGAAGGCCATCGCGAACCAGGGCAGCCCGGAGCCCCGGAGGGAGAAGGCGCCGGTCGTCCAGTTCCCGTGCACCAGGCCGAGCACCACGGCCAGTTGCGCCAGCGCGGGCACCACCCGGCTCCCCCGACTCCCCCGACTGCTCCGGTTCTCCAGGCTCTCCAGGCTCTCCAGGCTCTCCCGGTTCTCCCGGCGGGGCGCGGGCGCGGGTGCGGGCGGCACGGGGACGGCGGTGGTCGCGGCGGCCGGCACCGGGACGGCGGTGGTCGCGGCGGGGGACGGGAGGTGCGCCCGCTCGGTCGGGGTGTAGCCGGAACCCGGGGCCCGCACGGGCTCGGCCGTGCTCCGCGGCTCGGGCACGAAGTCCAGCAACTGCGCGGCGTGGCGCCCCAGTTGGATGAGGATCTCGGCGGGCAGCCACACCTCGTCGTCCCCGTCGGTGCGGGCGGCGATCTGCTCGGGGGTGGGCCGGCGGGCCGGGTCCTTGTCCAGGCAGGCGCGGACCAGCGCGTCCAGGGACGCCGGGAGGCCGGTCAGGTCGGGCTCCTCCGAGGCGATCCGGACCAGGTGGCCGATCACGTCGGACCCCTCGGCGTCGAAGGGCACCCGCCCGGTGGCGGCGTACACGAGGACCGACCCGAGCGAGAAGACGTCGCTGGCGGCGGTCAGCTCCCGGCTCCGGGCCTGCTCGGGGGACATGAAGGCGGGCGAGCCGACCACCACGCCGGTGCCGGTGCGCAGGCTGTCGGCGGCGGCCCCGGCCGCGCCGTCCACGGCCCGGACGATGCCGAAGTCGATCACCCGGGGGCCGTCCACCGTCACCAGCACGTTGGACGGCTTGAGGTCGCGGTGGATCAGCCCCGCCCCGTGCACGGCCTGCAGCGCCCGGGCCAGCCGGTTCGCGAGGATCCGCACCGAGCGCTCGGGCAGCGGGCCGAAGTCCCGGGCGACGACCGCCGCCAGGCTCGGTCCGGGGACGTACTGGGTGGCCACCCAGGGCACCGCGGCCCCGGTGTCGGCGTCCAGCACGTCCGCCGTCCAACTGCCGCCCACCTGCCGGGCCGCGGCCACCTCGCGGGCGAACCGCCGGCGGAACTCGCCCCGTTCGGCCAGCTCGGCCTGGACGACCTTGACCGCCACCGTGCGCCCGGCCTCGGAGCGGCCGAGGTAGACCAGGCCCATGCCGCCCGCGCCCAGCCGGGCGATCAGCCGGTAGGGGCCGATGTGCGAGGGGTCTTCTCCGCTCAACGCGTCCACGCCAGGAATGTAGCGGAGAAGGGCGGCCCGACGTGCCGGAACGACGGCCCCGGCGGAGCGCCGAACGACGGCCCCGGCGGAGCGCCAAGTCGGCGGCCGGGGGCTGGAGTCGGCCGCGACCGGGCCGGGCCGGGGCGTCCGCGCCCGCCGTCCGGCGGCGGAAAAGCGTTTGGGCGTTCCGGGACGGGACGGTAGAAAGGCCGCGGACACGACCGAGCGGGAGGGGAACGGCGATGGCGCTGCCGGACGGAATGACGGTGCGGCCCGCGACGGGCGCGGACGCGGCGGCGGTGTGCGCGCTGCTCAACCGGGTCGACGAGATCGAGACCGGCCAGCCGGGGACGGACCTGGACGAGGTCGAGCAGGAACTCGCCCACCCCGAACTGGACCTGGCCCGCGACAGCTGGCTGCTGCACGACCCCGACGGGCGACTGGTCGGGTACGGGCTGGTCCGCGACCGCTCCGGCGGCGAGCGGATCGACCTCGACCAGTACCTGCTGCCGGACCAACTCGCGGGCGGGCTCCACCTGTTCGACCTGATGGAGGCCCGCGCCGTCGAACTCGCCCGCCGCAACGGCGCCGAGCGCGCCGTGCTGCACCTGCTGCTCAACACCGAGCCCACCACCGACACCGGCTCGATGCGCGCCCGCGGCTGGCGGCACGTCCGCCGCCACCACGCGCTGCGCCGCGAGGTCTCCCCGCACGCCGACCCGGTGCCCGCGCCCCCGGCCGGGGTCCGGCTGCGCGACTGCGCGGCCGAGGCCGACCGGCGGGTCGCGCACCGGCTGATCCAGCAGACCTTCGCCGCGCACTACGACTTCAAGCCCCGCGACTACCCGCAGTGGCTGCAGGACATCGGCGCCGAGAGCGTCGACTGGTCCGGGGTGTGGGTCGCCGCCCTCGACGGCCACGGGGACGTCGCGGTGCTGCGCACCGGCCAGCGGCCCCCCGCCACCGCCTGGGCGTACAACATCGGCGTGCTGCCCGAGGCCCGCGGCCGCGGCATCGGCGGCCACCTGCTGCGGCACTTCTTCGCGGACGCCGCCGTCCGCGGCCTGCCGACCGCCGCCCTCGGCGTCGACACCGGCAACACCACCGGCGCGATGGCGCTCTACCTCGGGCACGGCATGGAGCTCCAGTTCGCCGTCGACACCTGGGCGTTGGAACTCCCCACCGCCTGACACCGCCCCGCACCCGCCCCACCGAGGAGAGCACCGGCCGTGGCCGACACCGTGTACGACGCCCGCACCGCCGCCGACTACCGGGCGGCCCGGGAAGTCCCCCGCGAGGGCCTGGACGCCTGGCGGGAGGCGATCGCCGAGCACGCCGCGCTCCGCCCCGGTGCGACCGTGCTCGACGTCGGCGCCGGCACCGGGGCCTTCGCCACTGCGTTCCGCGACTGGTACGGCGTGCACGTGCTGGCCGTCGAACCGGCCGCCGCCATGCGGGAGTTGATCCCGGCAGGGGAGGGGATCACGGTGCTCGACGGGCGGGCCGAACGGCTGCCCGTCGCGGACGCGGCCGCCGACGCCGCCTGGCTCGGCTCCGTCGTCCACCACCTCGCCGATCTCGACGCCGCCGCACGGGAGTTGCACCGGGCGCTGCGCCCCGGCGCGCCGGTGCTGATCCGCAACTCCTTCCCCGGCCGGTGCCAACGCGACCTGCGGGTGCGGTACTTCCCCGAGACCGCGGCCGGAGTCGACGGCTACCCGAGCGTGGAGCGCGTCACCGCCGCCTTCGCCGCGGCCGGCTTCACCCGGACCGCCCTGCGGGCACTGCCGCAGCGCTCCGCGCCGACCCTGGCCGCGTTCGCCGCCGGCCTGCGCCGCGACGCCGACAGCAAACTGCGGGCGCTGGACGACCGGGCGTGGGAGGCCGGCCTCGACCGGCTGCGCCGCGCGGCCGCCGAACGGCCGGACGAGCCGGCCGTCAGCTGGATGGACCTGCTGGTGCTGCACCGGAGTTGAGGCCCGGCCGCTCCGGCCCGGAAACGCCCGGCCCGGGAAGGCCCGGTACGAGAACGTCCGGCCCGAGAACGTCCGCCCCCCGCGTCCGGCCTCAGCGCTCGGCGGCGAGGCGCACGCCCAGGCCGATGAACACCCCGCCGGTGGCCACGTCGAGCCGGCGGCGGGCGGCCCGGCGGCGGCCGAGCCAGTTGCCGATCCGGCCCGCGAGCACGCCCACGGTGCCGTCCACCAGGAACTCCAGCCCGACGAAGACCGCCCCGAGGATCACGAACTGCAGCCAGACGCGCCCGAGTCGGGGGTCGACGAACTGCGGCAGGAAGGCGATCGTGAAGGTGACCATCTTCGGGTTCACCAGGTTCGTCAGCAGCCCGCGGAAGAACGCGCGCCGGCCGGAGAGCCCGCCCGTGCCCGGTTCGGCCCCGGTCGCTCCCGTGCCGCGGTGCCGGATGGCCTGCACGCCGAGGTGGACGAGGTAGCCGGCGCCGGCCAGGCGCAGCGCGGTGAACGCGGTCGGTGCGGCGGCGAAGAACGCGGACAGGCCCGCGGCCGCGAGCGTGATGTGCACGATCTCGCTGCTCGCGACGCCGGCGGTGGCCAGCAGCCCGGCGCGCGGGCCGCCGCGCATCCCGCAGCCGAGGACGAACAGCATGTCGGGACCCGGGCTGATCATCGCGACGAAGGTGGTGGCGAGGAAGAGGGCGAAGAGGTGCGGATCGACGGGCATGGGCCGATGGTCGCGCGGACGCCGCGGCCGGACAAGCGGTTTGCGGGGACACGAAGGATCCTTGCGGCCGACCGCCGCCCGGAGCGGAACCCTCCGGGCGACGGCGACGGCGACGGCGGCGGCGACGGTGGCGACGGCGGCTCCTCGGGCCCGGCCTTCGCCCGCGGCCGGTGCGGGGCGTGTTCCGGCCGCGGGCGGGGCGCGGTGCCGGCGGTGCCGACGGCACGCGCGGTGCGGGCGTCGCGCGGGCGGCGTCAGCCGTTGGCGAGCGCCTGGACGCGGTCGAGCGCGCCGTTGAAGTAGTTCTGGTCGCCGGGCAGCGTGCCGGAGTCGGCGTACTGCCAGATGGTCTGGTACGACCAGCCGGCCGGCAGGGTGCCGACCGAGGTGGAGTAGCGGGCTATCCAGAGCGGGCTGGTGGTGGCGAAGGAGGAGTTGTTGCCGGTGCAGGTGCTCCACCAGTTGGTGGTGGTGTAGATCACCGGGTAGCGGCCGGTCTTGGTGTGCACGGTGTTGGAGAAGTCCCGGATCCAGCTGACCATCCCGGCCTGGCTCAGGCCGTAGCAGGTCGCGCCGTACGGGTTGTACTCGATGTCCAGGGCGGGCGGCAGGGTCCTGCCGTCCCTGGACCAGCCGCCGCCGTGGGCGACGAAGTACGCGGCCTGGGTGGCGCCGCTGGAGACGTTCGGCAGCGCGAAGTGGTAGGCGCCGCGGATCATCCCGACGTTGTAGGAGCCGTTGTACTGCTGGGCGAAGTACGGGTTGGTGTAGCTGGCGCCCTCGGTGGCCTTGACGTAGGCGAACCGGGCGCCGTTGGCGTAGGCGGTGCTCCAGGCGACGTTGCCCTGGTGGCTGGAGACGTCCATGCCCTTGGTCTGGGTGGCGGCCAGTGCTGCGAAGGTGCTCGCGGTGTCGGTTGGGTTCGGGTTGGCGTTGCCGCGGCCCTCGTGGGCGACGACGGTCGAGCCGGCGTGGTCCTGCTCGGGGTGGAAGCCGGCCGGGACGCCCGGCTGGGCGGCCTGCGCGGGGGTGGTGGCGACGGCGGCGGTGGCGCCGAGCAGCAGGGCCGCGGTGGCGGCCGCGGCGGCGGCGCGGCGGAGGGCGGGGGAGGTGCGGACGGTGCCGGAGACGGACATGGCGACTCCTCGATCCGGTGGCAGCGGCCCGGTCGGCCGCATGCGGAGAAGATATAGTCATGGCCCCGTCAGTCAACAGAGTGTTGAAACCACATATCGAATGAACGTATGTAGAGCGAACAGCCATAGGTGTGACAACTGAACACCCGCCGTTCCACCGGATGTTGACGGAGGGACAGGAGTCGACCGTGCTGGCGCACCCGCCCGCGCCGGAGGTAGCGTGTCAACGCGCGTCCCGCTGCCGGGACGGCCGCACCGATACGGACGATGGGGGAGCGGTGCCGGACGGACGCCTGCTCGCGGTGAGCGACCTGCACGTCGGCATGGCCGAGAACCGCGCCACCCTGGAGGCTCTCCGCCCCACCGGCCCCGGCGACTGGCTGATCGTCGCGGGCGACGTCGCCGAACGCGTCCGGGACGTCGAAGCCGCCCTGCGCCTGCTCGCCGACCGCTTCGCCAAGGTCGTCTGGACGCCCGGCAACCACGAACTGTGGACCACCGCCGACGAGCAGCCCGCCCTCGCCGCTCCCGAGCGCTACCGGCTGCTGGTCGAACGCTGCCGCGCCCTCGGCGTCGCCACCCCCGAGGACCCGTACCCCGTCTGGCACGGCCCCGACGGCCCGTACGCCGTCGCCCCCGTGTTCACCCTCTACGACTACAGCTGGCGGGTGCCCGGCGTCACCGACAAGCAGCAGTCGCTCGCCCGCGCCCACGACAACGGCGTGGTCTGCACCGACGAGTACCGGATCGACCCCGCCCCCTACCCCGCCGTCGACGACTGGTGCCGCGAGCGCGTCGCCGCCACCGAGGAGGCGCTCGCCGCGCACGACCCCGCGGTGCCGCTCGTCCTGGCCGGCCACTGGCCGCTCGACCGCCGCCCCACCGACGTCCTGCACTACCCCGACTTCGCCCAGTGGTGCGGCACCGAACTCACCGCCGACTGGCACCGCCGCTTCAACGTCGCCGCCGCGGTCTACGGCCACCTGCACATCCCCCGCACCACCTGGTACGAGGGCGTCCGCTTCGAGGAGGTCTCGCTCGGCTACCCCCGCGAATGGCGCCGCCGCGGCCACCCGCGCGGGCTGCTCCGGCAGATCCTGCCCTACCCCGGCCCGGCCGAGCAGCCCGTCCCGCCCGCGCCCGCCGCCTGACAGTGCCGGCCGCCTGACAGCGCCGGCCGCCTGACAGTGCCGGCGGCTAGGGTCGGAACCCCAGGGCGGCGCAAGCGCGGAGAGTACGGAGGGGCGCACGGTGGGCGGACTCGAACTGACGACGGGCCAGGTGCTGGAGTGGCGGCTGGGCCGGCAGCACCTCGGCGCGGGGCGCGCGGCGGACGGCCCGGTCGCCGTCGCCCGGCGGCTCGCCGGGGTGCAGGCCCAGGTCCCGGGCGCCGCCGAGCTCGCCGTCGCGCTGCGCACCGGCCCGCGGGGCGCCGAAGCGCTGCGCGCGGACTTCGCCGAGGGCCGCCTGCTGCGCACCTGGGCCCAGCGCGGCACCCTGCACCTGCTCGACCCGCACACCGCCGCCGACGCGCTGGCCCTGATCGGCTCCGCCCGGACGTGGGAGAAGCCCGCCTGGACCAGGCAGTTCGGCGCCACCCCCGCCCAGGTCGCCCAACTGGTGGACGTCGTGGGCGAGTTGCTCCACGGCACGGTGCTGACCAGGGAGGAGCTGACGGCGGCGCTGGCCGCCGACCCCCGGTTCGCCCCGCTCGCCGCCCAGCTCGCCTCGGGCTGGGGAGCCCTGTTGAAACCGCTGGCCTGGCAGGGCGCGCTCTGCCACGCGCCCGCCCCCGGCGGCCGGGCCGCCTTCACCCACCCCGCCGGCCACAGCCCCGACTGGCCCGGCCTCCCCCCGGTCGAACAGGCCGGCCCGCGCCTGCTGGCCGCCTACCTCGGCGCGTACGGTCCGGCCGGCCTCGACCGCTTCGACGCCTGGCTGTCCCGCAACAGCCTGCGCAAGGGCGTCCTGAAGGGCTTCGCCGCCGACCTCGGCGACCGGCTCACCGAGGTCACCGTCGACGGCGCGCCCGCGTACGCGCTCACCGAGCACCTCGACGAACTGGCCGCCGCCGTCCCCGCCGCCTCCGTCCACCTGCTCGGCGCCTTCGACCAGTACGTGCTGGGTCCGGGCACCAAGGCCGCCGAGATCCTCCCCGCCGCCCACCGCGCCAAGGTCAGCCGCACCGCCGGCTGGATTTCCCCGCTGCTGCTGGTCGACGGCCGGATCACCGGCACCTGGGAGCAGGACGGCCCCGTCCTCACCGTCACCCCGTTCGAGCAGGCGCCGCCCGCCGCCGCCCTGGCCGCCGCCGCCGAACGGCTGGCCGCCGCCACCGGGGCGGCCGTCCCCGAGCTGCGGGTGGCCGACTGAACCGGACCGGCTGACCGAACCGGCTGACCGAACCTGCCGACCGGACCGGCCGCGCGGGCCGTCCTGGAACCCCGGGTCCCGGAACCCCGGAACCCCGGGGCGGGGAGGGGCGCGGTCGGCCCCCGGCCCGGGGC
>NZ_JBHUWH010000156.1:0-15812 GCF_042670125.1 Kitasatospora sp. NPDC057198
GACCCCCGCCCGCGCGGGGAGGACTGTACTTGTCGGTGACCGGGGCCTGGACGAGGCGGCAGACCCCCGCTCGCGCGGGGAGGACCCGCACCCCACCGCGGACCGGCACTCCGGCCTCGGCAGACCCCCGCTCGCGCGGGGAGGACGCCGTGCTGAGGGAGGCTCGGCGCCAGAACCACGGCAGACCCCCGCTCGCGCGGGGAGGACATCGACTGCGAGAGCGCGCCGCGGCGGGCCCGCGGCAGACCCCCGCTCGCGCGGGGAGGACTAGCCGAATGGGCGCAATCCCCCGCCCGCTGGCGGCAGACCCCCGCTCGCGCGGGGAGGACCGCTCCCAGCCCCCGGGCCCACACCCCGGGGGCGGCAGACCCCCGCTCGCGCGGGGAGGACGTGCCGCTCACGGCCGAGTAGCTGGACAGGTTCGGCAGACCCCCGCTCGCGCGGGGAGGACATGAGCAACTGGACGGACGAGCCGGACGACGACGGCAGACCCCCGCTCGCGCGGGGAGGACTTCTCCCTCGGGGACATCGCCCGCTTCCTCACCGGCAGACCCCCGCTCGCGCGGGGAGGACCCGTACTGGTGGATCACCCACGGGGCCGAGATCGGCAGACCCCCGCTCGCGCGGGGAGGACATGACGCCGGCGCCCATCGGCGAGTTCGCCATCGGCAGACCCCCGCTCGCGCGGGGAGGACCCTTCTTGACCTGCGCCTTCTTTAGGGCTTTGCGATTTCTTGACTTTCGGATGCGACCGATCGCGTTTGGGCGATGAGGAGCAGGCCGTCGAAGTCAACGGGCTGGCGTCGGTGGGTTCCTGCTGTGCGTAGTGCGAAGCCTTGTTCGTTCGCGGCGGGGTGGACGAGTACGGCGACTCCGTCCGCGATGCAGTTGCTGACGGATGACCAGAGTTCTTCGCGGACCTTGGCGGAGACGGTGCCGACGTACAGCTGGGGTGTGACTTCGAGCAGCCAGCGTGTCAGTGCGCCGCGCAGGTGGTCCGGGACGGCGGTCATGGACAGGACGGTCAAGGACGCCACGGCGACTCCTCAAGCGCGGCGGCCGGGAGGCGGCTCACAGTGCTTCGCCGGTGGAGTAGTTGACGCCGCCGGGGACGACTCCGACGACCGGGTCCCAGAGGTCGACGAGCTGTTCGTCCGGGTCGGGTATGGCGATGTCGGTTCCCGGTGCGAGCAGGCGCTGGACGTCGGTGACGATCCTGGGCAGGAGTTTGAAGAGGCGCAGGCCCTCCCTGAAGCCGCGGCGGGCTTCGGCTTCGGGTTCGGTGGAGGAGTGGAGGGAGAAGGCCAGGGGGATCGTCAGTTCGGCTTTGTAGAGGTCGGCGATGTCGTAGACGAACGCCTGCTGGTTGCCGCTGTGGACGAAGCCGAGGGCCGGGGAGCAGCCGAGGGCGAGGATCGCGGCGTGGACGATGCCGTAGAGGCAGGTGTTGGCGGCGGACAGGGCGAGGTTGACGGGGTCCTGGGTGTCCCAGGAGTCGGGGTCGTAGGTGCGGCGGAAGCGTCCGATGCGGTGCTGCTGGGCGAGGAGGCGGTAGTGGGCCTTGACGCGTTGGCCTTCCATGCCGCGGAGTCTGTCGAGGTTGATGTCGGCGGGCAGGTCGGTGTCGCCGAAGCGCCGGCGGTACATCGCGATGGCGACGGCCATGCGCTGCCGGTCGTCGGCCCAGGCCCGTACTTGGTATTCCAGCCAGGTGGTGCTGAGGGATTCGGGGAGGGCGGCGGCGTAGCAGCGCACGCCGCCGGAGCCGGCGATGAGGACGGTGGTGCCGTGGCGGGCGAAGGTGGCCAGGGCGCGGGCGGTGATGGAGGTGCCGGGGCCGAGCAGGACGCAGCTGAGGGCGGCGGTGGGGAGGTGGACGGTTTCGGTGCCGCGCTGGGCGGTGTTGATCTCGGCGCAGACGCCGGTGTCGTCCTGGACGATGCGGACGAGGTCGAGGTAGAGGAAGGAGAGGGAGTCGGCGATGCGGGGCAGCATGGCGACGGTGGGTGCGGCGAGTCTGCGCCGGGCGTCGGCCGGGTTGCCGGTGCCGCGGCGTGGACGCGGGGGCGGGGGCGGGGGCGTCATGAGGGTTCCCGGCGGGGGGCGATGCTGAGCAGGCCGCAGCCGTACGCCTTGCCGCGGCCGATCCCTTCGCGGATGCGGGTGCGCAGGAGGTCGGGGTCGGTGATGTGGGCGGTGCCTTCGAAGAGGGTGCGGGCGTGCTGGACGCGTTGCTTGTCCTGGCGGCGGTTGCCGGTGGCGGCGTCCAGGGGGGTGGAGTGCAGGGTGGCGAGGGCGAGGCCGGAGGTTTCGGCCTGGCGGGTCCACCACTCGTCGGCGTGGGCGCCGGTGAGGGGGACGACCTCGGGAAGGTTGTAGAGGGCGCGGGTGGTGGCGCCGGGTTTGCGGACGGCGTTGGCGGCGATGCGGTAGCGCACGGGCAGGCCCTTGCGCAGGGCGTCGAGCAGCGGGGTGAGGGGTTTGGTAGCGACGGTGCCGTAGCCGATGGGGAGTTGGGTGAGGTCGGGTTCGCGGTTGCTCTGCAGCAGGATCTGCTCGCCGTCGCGGCCGGTCTCGGTGCGGAAGAGGATGCCGAGGTGGCGGCGGGGTTCGGTGCTGGGGACGTCGTCGGGGAACAGCGACATGATCCGGTGGTGGAGGTTGACGGCGTCTTCGCTGTCGCGGTGGGTCTCGCGGTGGCGCTGGTCGGGGATGATGCGGGTCAGCCACAGGGTCATGCCGGTGAGCCTTCGGGACGGGGCGTATAGGGGGCGAGGTAGCCGGCGAGGGCCTTGAGGTGGTCGGCGCCCAGGCCCTGGCAGCGTTCGGCGGGCAGGTGCAGGGTGCGTTGGTAGCGGGAGCGGCTCTGGTAGGCGCGGCGCCGGGGGTGGAAGTCGAGCGGCTGGTCGTTGACCTGTCCGGCCGGCTCGCTGCCGCTGTCGGCGCCCGGGGCGGCGGGTGACAGGTGGGTGAGGGGTCGGTCGCCGTGGAAGACCACCGGCACCGTGGCTGCGGTCCCTTTGCGGGTCCGGGCCAGCGGGAGTTCCACCAGGTGGCGGTGGACGTCGTCGAACTCGCCCAGCAGCAGTGGCCCTTCGGGCGGGCAGGAGCGCCGTCCCAGGTACGGCGGCCAGTGCGGTGCGCGCAGTGCGGCGGTGCAGGCGTCCAGGACGTCGGCGGGGCCGGTGAGCGCCGCGGTGAACACGGCGTCCGCCAGGTAGTAGCGGTGGGAGAGCAGCGTCGCCGCGGCGGTGGGGCGTTTCTTGCCCTCGGCGGTGGTGACGGTGTGCCGGGCGGGCAGCCCTCCGCCGACGGTGTGCAGGTCGCGCAGCAGCACCCCGGGCCGGTCGGCGCGCACGGTCAGTGACAGGCGGGCCAGGTCGCCGATGTCCTCGCCGCGTCGGCGGCCGAGGGTGCAGGCGAGCAGGCCGATCACTCCGGAGCGGGTGGGGAAGGGGGCGGTGTCGCGTTCGTTGAACTTGCTGCGCTCGCCCCAGGACTGCAGCGGGCCGGCCAGCCGCAGCAGCAGGCCCGCCTCACCGCTCACCGGCCCGCCTGCGGGTAGGCGGCGGCGATGGCGGCGGCGATCAGCGCGGGAAAGGAGGCGGCCCGCTCGCCCAGTTCCTCCGGGCTCTTCGGGTCGATCCCGGCCCAGCCCGCCGAGATGACGCCGCGGTTGCCGAGCAGCGTGTTCGCGGCCGCCGCGTACTCGGCCAGCGCGTTGCGCGAGGGCCCGGAGTAGCCGCCCTCCTGGCCGGCCCGGACCGGCTTCTCGAACGCGGCGGCGAACGACAGCGGCCGGTCCGAGCGCACCGCGATGTGCACCAGGTCGGGGATGGTGTGCGGCGCGGTCGCGGTCTTCTTCGCCTGCGGCAGCGACAGGACGAACGCCTCCACGAAGCCGGAAGCCAGCTCGCGCGCGGCGACCAGGTCGCCGCCGAGGTTGTCCGCCAACTCCTTCAGGTCGATCGTCGCGAAGCGGTAGAACACGCCGGCGGAGAACTCGGCGTGGCCCATGTGCGCGCTGCCGGTGGTGTCGCTCCAGAAGTCGGTCACGTCGTCGACGGCCGAGAAGTAGTCCAGTTCGATGTCGGTGCCGTGCGTGGTCAGCGCGTGCGCGACCTGTACCGCCCCGTCCACGCCCGCGTCGTCGACCTCCGCCAGCATCCGCCCGAACAGGTTGATCACCCCGTTGCGCGAACGCAGCACCGCGTCGATCCGGTCCTTGGGCAGCACGCTCTTGTCGTTCGACTTCCTGATCTCCTTCGCCGCCTCCAGTGCGGCCCGGAACTCCTCGGCCAGATCGGCGAGTTCCGCCACCGCACTGCCCGGGACGTAGACCATGGCGTTGGTGGTCACCGCCGCGGTGTCACCGTCGACCTCGAACTTGATGCTGCTGCCCGCCGCCACGTGCTGCCCCGCCCGCGCGGCCAGGACTCCCGGCCAGCCGCGCTCCTCCGCCAGCAGGCGCGCCACCCTCTCGCCGATGCGGCGCGTGCGCAGCGCCGCCTCCCCCATCCGCTCCTGGAAGTAGGTGCGGGCGGCGCGCTTCCACGACTGGCTGCTCACCCTGGTCCGCTCGGTCCCGCCGTAGGAGACGGTCTTCACCGAGTTGTTGTCGTCCCGGTTCAGGTTCGCGAACGGCACGCTCTGCACCACGTGCACGTCCACGAACCGCGCGACCGCACCCTCGTTCAACTTCGCCATCATTGCTCTTCTTCCTCAATTTATTGTCATGGACTGATTTGAATGGATGTCGTGCGACGGACGGCACCCGCAACCGCTACTTGCCGACGCCGACGTCGACGCCCTCCGCGTCGTCCGCGTCCAGCGCCGCCCGCACACCCGACCGGTAGCGCTCGCGGTAGAAGTCCTGCAGCCAGCGCCGCTTGACCTCACCCCCGTAGCGGCGCCAGCGGGCCAGGTCCACCAGCAGCTGCGCCCAGTCCACCGGCGCCCCGGCCTCCCGCAACTGCCGCACCGCGCCCGGAAGGTGCCGGTGCAGACCGTCCACGCTCTGCCGCGACAGCAGGTTCAGCCGCGTCTCCGCGGAACTCTCCCGCATCCCCCCGGCCGTCACCGCTTGCGCGAACGACCGACCCAGGCTCTGCCACGACCGCCGCCTCGCATCCGCGGCCCCACCGTCCGCGCGCGCCTCGACGCCCCCATCCGAGGCCTCTCCGGCCGCCGGCGCCGCGCCGGCCTCCACCGCTCCGTCCTCCGCTTCCGTGCCTGCGTCCGCGGATACGGGAGAGGGCACCGTGTACTGGGTACGCCGCTGCGCGGCGATCATCGCCGCCACCGTGTAGTACGCCCGCTGAACGTCATCTTCTGCCCCGGTGGGAAGCCACCGGGCCACGAAGCGGTGCATCGACGGCACCCGATCCAGGTCCTTACCCGCGCCGCGCCGCAACGCCGCGCGCACCCCCGGATCCGCCCCGCACCGCTGCTCCACCCACGTGGTGAACGCCTCCGGCCCCGTCGGCCGGCGGCTCCCGCGTCGAGCGGGGACACCGTCGTCGTCCGACGCCGCTGGCGGGTTCTGCTCAGGCACCGTCACGGTCTCGCTCACTTCGCCGCCTCCTTGCTCGCACTACGACGGGCAGCTCCGCCCGCCACCGCGGCGCCGGCGTTCTTGCGCCGACCGCCGTACAACTCGATCCGTGCCGCCTCGCAGGCCCTTGCGCCCCGCACCGACACCACCGCCCGCACTGTCACGACCTCGAACGCCTCCTCGGCCAGCCGCCGGAACACCGCACCCGCGCTGTCGAAGTCCCGCCGCCCGAACCGGGCCCAGAACTCCGCCTCCGCGGCCGACCAGTACCGCGCACCCGCCTCCACCGCCCATGCGCACTCGCCGAGCTTCGGCGCGTCGGTGAACTTCTGCCAGGCCCGCTTCACCGCCAGATCCAGCCGCCGCCCGTACAGCTCCCCCGCCGCACGCAGTTTGCTCACCGCCCGCGCCGACTCCGGCGCCAAGCGCTCCGAGACGCCCAGCAGCGGCGGGGTCGACGCGTCGACGAACTGGACGTCCTTCGCCTGGCCGTCCTGCTCGAATCCCAACGCCCGCACCCGCAGCCACTCCGACACCTCCGGCGCCGTCCGGAACACCTCCGGACGCCGAGGCCGACTCTCCCCCGGGAGCTCCTTCAGCAGCAGCGCGTCCACATCCCGCCACAGCGCCCGACCCGAATCCGCCGGCCGCGGATAGAAGTTCCCCTCCTTCGAGAGCTGCCAGATCAGATACGGATCACCGTCCCGCGGGACCTTCTCCCGCCACGCCCACGTGATGAACGCGTCCCGCACCCTGCGCCCGTCACCGTCCGGCACCAGCAGCAGCGCGTGCTGCGAACGCCCCGTCAACGACGAGCAAGGCCCCAACACCGGCGCCGGCACCCCCAGCGGGTCGTTCAACTCCTCCCGCTCCCACGGGCACAAATCCTCCTCCCGCCGCACCTGCCCGCCCGGCTCCACCAGGTTCGCCAGCAACGTCTCAAACAGGCTCACCCCCTGCGGATGGTAGGAAAGGGAACTGCGCAGCGGGCCGGCCTTCGCATCCGCGGCCTTCACCGAGCCCACCGTCCGACTCGAGCACCGACCCGACGGTCCGAAGTAGTGCCACACCAGCAGGTGCAGCACCGCCTCCGCCGTCCCCGGCAGCACCGGCGCTCCGGCGGCCACGTGCTCGAACCAGGCGTGATTGTTGCCCGAGGGCCTGGTCGTCACCAGCTTGTCCACGCCCGCCGTATTCGACGCGTCGCACTGCTTGGCCAGGCGCGGGTCCTGCAGGAACGGCCGTACCGAGTCGAACACGTCGAACCGGTGCCAGTACCGGTCGAGGTAGGTGCCGACGGCCTTCGCGTCGAACCGCTCCTCGTCCTGGACGCGCTCGCGCCGCCTGCCCCACAGCCCGGGACCGCGCTCGTCCAGGCCCGTCACCCGCGCCGTAATCGCCGCCAGCACCCGGTACAGGCCGGCGAGAGCCGGCGGCAGGCCGACGGCGATCTCCTCGATCTCGTGCGCCTCCAACAGCAGCCGCCGCAACCCGACCGCCCCAGGACGCTCCTGCCCACCGGGGAGCTCCAGCAGGTCCGGCAGCCACCGCACCGGAATCCACGGCTCGTCAACCAGGTTGAACCCCACCCGGGCATCGAACTCCGTCACAACCCTCTTTCTCCTCTTCTCATCGCTCAACACCAGCTCCCGGCGCACCACCGGTCGCTCGCCCCGCCCGTCCCGTGCTCCCGGTTCCGCGACGCCCTCCTCGGACCGCGCACCCGCGACAGCCAGCGGCGGCAGACCGTCGACCGTCCAGCCGCGCGTCACCCCGACCTCGGACAGTTGCAGTTCCTGACCGCCGACCCGGCCCACCCACCGGCCCTCACCGTCCTCACGCAGCACTACTACCCGCACGTCCTTGAGCAGGGACGTCTTCGCCCACGGCTTCGTGAGCGGATCCCCCTCCGACTCCCCCCGCACCCATGCGGCCGGCAGCGGCACCGAACGCCGCAGCACCTCGACCGCGCCCTCACGCCCCACCCCCTTGCCCCGCGACCAGCCCGGCACCCGCACCTCACCCCCGTGCTCCAGACTCAGCCCACGCCCTTCCCGCGCGTACACGAACACCACCCGCGCCGTCTCCGCCCCCAACCGTGTCGCCAACAACTCCTCCGACACCCCTTCAGGAGCGTCCGTCAACACCGACCAGTCCCCGTCCACATCCCCCGGCGACGGGATCCGCACCAGGTCCGCCAACTGCGCCTCCGCCAGCTCCCCCGCCTCCCGCCGCACATCCCACCGCTCGAACTCCCGCCGCGCCGACTCCTCCAACCGCCGCCCGAAGTCCTCCTCGTACACCGCATCCACCAACCCCTGTACATCCCCCGGCACCGCCACCGGCCCCTCCAACCCCGCCAACAACGTGCTCGTCCGCACCAGCAACGACCCGTCGTACACCGACCCCCACGACGGCGGCACCCGCACCCCACCGTGTTCCCCCACTGGCTCCAGCACCACCAACCGAAGCCCCGCCCCCACCCACCCCGGCCGCTCCTCACGCTCGTGCCGCCACCCGCGCCCCGCCCGCTGCAGCAACTGGGCCAATGGGGCCAGATCCGACACCACCAAGTCGAAGTCCAGATCCAGCGACTGCTCCACCACCTGCGTCGCTACCAGCACCGACCCTGCCCTCACCCCCTTGCCGCTCTCCTTGCCGAACGCCTCCTCGCACTCCCTTGAGATCCGCTCCCGCTCGAAGGCCGGAAACCTCGAGTGCAGCAGCCGCAGACCCCCCTCCCGCGCTGCCAGCTCAGGGAATTCCTCCCGCAGGAACAGGAACGTGCGCTGCGCCTCCTCGACGGTCGTGCAGCACACCAGCACGCACCCGCCGCCGTCCACCACCGGCGCGAGCAGTTCTACCAACGCCTCCCGGCGCGAGTCCTTCGCCGGCGCGTCACCTTCGTGCACGTCCCACCGCACCGGCCGACACTGCACCGTCAGCTTCCGCTCCCGGTCGCTCTCCACCGCCCGCGGCTCGCTCACCTTGCCGGTGGCCGCGTCCACGAACAGCCATCCCGGGTAGCACGGCTCGATCACCGCCCGGTCCACGAACCCCGCCCCGCGCCGGTACGCCTCCACCAGCGAAGATGCCGCCCGGCCCGTCAATGTCGCCGACAGCAGCACCACCGGCGCCCGCAACGCACCCAGCCACTCCAGCAACCGCACCAGCAGGCTATGCATCCACGGCCCGTACGCGTGCGCCTCATCCACCACCACCACCTTGTTCGCCAACCCGAACAACCGCAGGAACCCGTACCGCACCGGCAGCACACCCGTCAGGGCCTGGTCGACCGTCCCCACCGCCAACGGCGCCAACAACCCCCGCTTCGACGCCCACAACCACTGCGCGGCTTCCGTTGCAGTCCCACCCCGCGCCGAGAGCCCCCTCTCCTCCCCGCGCCCGACACCGGCCCCGCCGGCAACCTCGCCCTTCGACTCCTCTCCCATCCCGAACAGTGGGCTGAGCCGCGCCATCCCGTGCAGCAGCATCACCCCGCGCTCACCCTCAAGGTTCCGGTCCGCGAACTTCCGCACCCGCTCGAACATCGCGTCCGCGGTCGCCATCGTCGGCAACGCGAAGTACAACCCACCGGCCCCTGACGCCCTCGCCAACACCGAAGCCGCGAACAACGCCGCCTCGCTCTTCCCGTCCCCCGTCGGCGCCGTCACCAGCACCAGCCCCGGCCCCTCCACCAAAGCCGGCAACTCCCGCGCCAAACCACGCTGCAGAGGATTCGCCTTCTCGAAGTCGAACATCGCCTCGATCTCCCGCTCGGGGAAACCCGCCCGTCCCAAGCCGGCCTCCGCCACCCAGCCTCCAGCGCCAGCGACCGCCACTTCGAAGTGCGCCCTCAAAGCCCCCTCGTCCGCCACCCACCCCTCAGCCGGAACCCGACCCTCGATCACCTCCACCTGACTCGCCAACCAATCCGCCGCCACCACCAACCCCAACACCACCACCGCAGCCCACCCTGACAACCCACCCACCGGCACCGCACCGCCACCAACAATCCGCCGCACCGCCTCCGCATGCGCCGCCCGCTGCTCCGCCCACTTCGCCGCGCCCCCCAGCCCGGGCAGGTACGCCGATGGGTGCTCCAACTCCTTGCGCTGCAACGCCCGCTCAAAGCAACCGTGATGCCCACCGAGGAGCTGCGCGACCTGGTGCGCCGGCCACGACCGCACCCGGCGCCCCTCCGCCGGGTAGCCCCACGCCTTCAGCAGCTCCACCAAGCCCCAGTGTGTCGCCGCCTCGTGCCGCGCGTACACCGAACCTGATGCCTCCACGTAGCCGGGATCGGCCGTCAGCTTGGCGAACTCCACGCCCACCAGCCCTTGGAACGAAGGAATGATCTTGCCGAGGTCGTGCAGACCCGCCCACATCATCACCAACCGCCGTGCCTCGACCTCATCGACGCCGAACTCCCCGGCCAGGCGGGCACGCAGTGGAGCCCCCGGGACCGCGTCCCACAGGGCGCCAGCCACTGCAGCGGTGTCGAGGAGGTGGCAGATCAGCGGATACGCCTTACTCAGGCCCTCCTCTTTTCCCCACACCAGGATGTCGATACCGCAGAACGTGCCGACCTGTGACGCATTGCTCATGCCGAAGGGAGTATCAGCCCACACTGACAACCCGCGAGCCACTTACAAAAAGTGATCGCAAGTTATCAGATCCGATCACATTAGGTCGAAAACACGATCAGCTCAAATGCCCTTGCAGGATCATCCGGCCACCGTGCCGCCGGGCTCGGCCGAAGAGAGCACCCGCCCTCCGGCCCAAGCTTCCAACCGCCGTCAACTTCAGAGAACCGGGAGAGAGTAAACCAGGAGAAGCCACCGAAAGGGTGAACCGCTGCAGTGGATTCCGGCCCAGAAAAGTCCCTTCGAGCCCAACCGTCCTTTCACTGGAGGAAGTTCACTCCAGTCGCCAAATCGAACAAATTGGTACACGCATCCGATCTACAGGCGCAGCCCCGATTGAATATTTTCCGACTTTAAATCCGGCTGCCCAGGTCCTCGTATCCTTCGACTGCCTTCTCTCCCCGTCGTCCATTGGGAAGAACTGCCGTTCCATGCAACGGGAAATCGGCGGCAGAGGAAGGAGGTGAGGCGCCATGACCCAACACATCATGCGCCTGTGGAAGGTGCTGCAGAAGGTTGCTGCCGCCGGTTATCCGGCAGCAGCAACCCTGTACTACCTGATGCGCATCACTGAGACGGTGCTCCAACACCTTCAGTGAGCATCCCCGGAGGCCGCCCTCTACAAAAAACCCGAGCGGCCTCCGGGCCACCACCAGCCCTGAGGCGAACGCCTCCTCGGACTCTCACGCGATCATGCGTCGGTCGCTTCACCACCATACGCCCGGGGCGACTTCATACACGATGGGCCCTATTCTTGTCCTTACCGTTTCACCACGCCCTGCAGGTAAGTAACTCCTCTCCTCCGTCGAGTAGAACCTTCTTGGTGGGGTAACCTGATTCTGTCTCCGCCCATGCGGAGGTGCCCCTGTTCTGCTCGAGGCAGGAGGGGAACTAGAAGTGCCGTCTCCGCGCAAGCGGAGGTCATCTCGTGCGGCGCCTCATTCACCTTTTAGAGTGTCGGCCCCGTTGTTCGCCGAAATGAGCACTACGGCGAACGCATCCTCCCCGCGTAAGTGGCGGTCACTTCCAGGGCCCGCACCCACTTCGCTGAGTTCCTTGGCTGTCCCGGCGCAAGCTGGGGTAGCCAACCTCGCCAGCCTGGTGCGGGAGTACGGTGAAGTCCTCCCCGCCGTCTACCGTCGTGGCACGATGCACCCACACACGGCTCCCTGAAAGCCAACAATACGAACAGTCAAACACGGAAAAAATGCAAAAGCATCGCAGCGCCGCAGGTAGCAAAGCGTCGTCCTTGCGGGAGCGGGGGTCAGCCGACCGCCAGCCAGTACCAGCGCGCCGAGAAGCAGTCGTCCCTGCGGGAGCGGGGGTCAGCCGGAGTCACCATGGCCACCGCCTCCGCGGGAACCCTCGCCTCCGCGGGAGCGGGGTGTCAGCGGACGCGGCAGACTGGCTCTGACTGGAGTCCGTGAACCCCACCCGCAGGTCGGGCCGCTTGGCGATCATGGTGGATGTTTGTCACTGATCTCCTGGCCGTCTTGTTTCCCCGGTTCGCTCTGTTGCTGGTGGAGTTGGTTCGATCGGTCGGCAGGTCCGTACGGGTCCACGCCCGAGGCCGGACACCGAAGGCGGAGTGTCCGGGCGGCGGCAGCTGGTCCGGGCGCGTGCACAGCGGCTACGAGCGACTGGTCGGCGACACGGCGGTTGGTGGGTAGGAGCTGGTGCTGCACCTGCGGGTCCACCGGTTCTTCTGCGATTACATCGACAACTGGCCAGAAGCCGACCAAGCGGTCCTGAAGCAACTCCGTTACCGCAGAGTGGACTTGGACATTACCTGCGCCCTCATCGCCCGGTTCGCTTCCATCCTTGTCAACCGCCAAGGCCAGGAAGAACTTGAGCAGTGGAGCGCGAATGCCGAGCGCAGCGTCCTGCCTGAACTGCGGGGCATTCGCCACCGGTCTACGCAAGGACTGGAACGCCGTCATGGCTGGCCTGACGCTCCGCTAGAACTCCGGCCCGGTCGAGGGGTACATCAACCGCATCAAGGTGATCGAGCGTCAGTTGTTCGGCCGCGCGAAGCTCGACCTCCTCCGCAAGCGCGTGCTCCTCACCCGGCTGTGAGGGCTGGGCAGTCAGTCAGGGGACTGCCCTACCGCCACAGGTCAGCTCCGTCGCGCCCGCTGAGGTCCATCGTGAGGAGATCCTCGTGCGGGCCTGCGAGGACTCGCCCCGTCGGAGATAGGTCCTCCCCGGTCTCAATTACTCTCCAGCCGACATCGACGCCCGAGACGTTCACATCACGGCTGGCTTCAAACTCGTCAAGCGCCGTGAACACTGCCTCATAGGCCATTGCCCGAGCCAGGAGAACCAGGTCGGCCCGGTCCGCGCTGGCAGCAAGGAGCCGCTTGGCGGCTGGGAGTTGATCGAGCGCACCCGGGTCGGCCCAGTCGTCGATCGGACTACGCCACAGGCTTCGAAGCAGCACGAACCGGGCGAACTACGACAGATCCTCGCTCAACTACGACCTGACCCAGTCCGTAGCATCAGCCGCACCAAGAGCATTGAACTGGGTAAGCAACGACACTGCCAGAGCCTGCAACTTGACATCCAGACCATTCAACCACCCCTGCCGCTCTGTCTGGGGATCACTCACCGCACCAGCATGCCCTATAGCCACTACAGGCTGACCAAGGGGATCGCGCCGATCACGGAACTTGCGCCAGAGCCAACTCTTACCGTCCCTTGACACTCCGGGAAGTGCCACGCTGGCCGACCGAAGTGGCAGGCTTCAAAGCGTCATACCGCAGTGGCACGATGCACCTACTACTCTGCTCTTGGCATTTGAACACCCCACCAACCCTAAATTGCAAAGAAGCTGCAAAGTCGCCACAGCATTGCAGGTGGTGAAGGGTCCTCCCCGCGCGAGCGGGGGTCAGCCGGGGTGCGGCAAGATCTCAATCAACGCTGTACGGTCCTCCCCGCGCGAGCGGGGGTCAGCCGGCGGCCCCGACTTCACGTCACGCCCTTCGCGGGTCCTCCCCGCGCGAGCGGGGGTCAGCCGAACCACGACACGGAACTCTCCGCGATGGCGCGGTCCTCCCCGCGCGAGCGGGGGTCAGCCGTGAAATGGTTGGGCCATGAGCACACGAGACCCGTCCTCCCCGCGCGAGCGGGGGTCAGCCGCAGCTCCAGGGCCTCGCCCTCGATGACGTCGAGTCCTCCCCGCGCGAGCGGGGGTCAGCCGTTGTTGTCCAGCGCCCAGGTGAGGCACTGGTTGTCCTCCCCGCGCGAGCGGGGGTCAGCCGGCGGATCGCCCGGCCGAAGCCGGACGGGGCGAAGTCCTCCCCGCGCGAGCGGGGGTCAGCCGATCCCCTCGCACCCGGAGTACTTCACCGAGATGTCCTCCCCGCGCGAGCGGGGGTCAGCCGCCGGCCTCGTCGGCGTACTGGGCGAGGAGTTCGTCCTCCCCGCGCGAGCGGGGGTCAGCCGGGAGGGATCGGCAAGAGCACGCTGGCGTTCTTGTCCTCCCCGCGCGAGCGGGGGTCAGCCGGCACTCGGACTCGGGCTTGGACTCGGGCTCGGGTCCTCCCCGCGCGAGCGGGGGTCAGCCGCTGCCGGCCTTCAGGATGGTTGCGGTGGAGTCGTCCTCCCCGCGCGAGCGGGGGTCAGCCGGCGATGCCGATAGCGGCGCGGAGCATTTCCATGTCCTCCCCGCGCGAGCGGGGGTCAGCCGCGGCTGACGGCCTCGCGGTAGAGGATCGGGGCGTCCTCCCCGCGCGAGCGGGGGTCAGCCGATTCGGAACCCGTCCTAGGACGCCCCCGGAACGTCCTCCCCGCGCGAGCGGGGGTCAGCCGCTGTGGCACGGTCCTCCTGTCTCTCGGGGGCAGTCCTCCCCGCGCGAGCGGGGGTCAGCCGGCGGATCGCCGCGTGTACACGAGCGTGGCGGGGTCCTCCCCGCGCGAGCGGGGGTCAGCCGGTAGCCGTCGTCGATGGGCCTGTAGGGGCCGAGTCCTCCCCGCGCGAGCGGGGGTCAGCCGACGACATCCCGGTCGTACTGGCCTGGCTCAACGTCCTCCCCGCGCGAGCGGGGGTCAGCCGCGCTTGTAGATGTCGGCGACGCTGACCTTCTTGTCCTCCCCGCGCGAGCGGGGGTCAGCCGGCGTACGAACGGGCGGACCGCATCATCCTCGCGTCCTCCCCGCGCGAGCGGGGGTCAGCCGGCGTACGAACGGGCGGACCGCATCATCCTCGCGTCCTCCCCGCGCGAGCGGGGGTCAGCCGGCGATGCCGGACCGGTCCACGGTGGCGGACTGGTCCTCCCCGCGCGAGCGGGGGTCAGCCGTTCCCGCTGCCGGCGGCGATGGCGGAGTAGCTGTCCTCCCCGCGCGAGCGGGGGTCAGCCGATCCTCGCCCAGGCCCTGGAGGAGCACTACTTGTCCTCCCCGCGCGAGCGGGGGTCAGCCGCATCTTGTGGGCGAAAACCAGCCCAGTTGCCAGTCCCTCGCGCGAGCGGGGGTCAGCCGGCGCCGGTGTCGGTGCAGTAAAGGACCTGGCCGTCCTCCCCGCGCAAGCGGGGGCAGGCGGACCATAGGCTTCACGTTAAACAGCGTCGCGGTGCAGGCCCGCCGCCCCCGCATCGGGATGGCGGCTTCGCTGCCAGCGGTAGGGCCGAAGTTCCTGCCGACTTGATCGCCGGTCTCTCCCAAATTGATCACTCATCCTCGAACCACAGCCCGAAGCGGAATACGGAGATGCTGTTTTCGATTGGTCTCCTTGCGTGTTCGTGCGAAGGGGGCCGCTGGGTGAGCGACTTGAAGGTGTTCCGGCTCGAGGCGGACGGCCGGGAGGTGGAGCTGCGGGGCTCGACGGTGGCGCTGGAGGTGGAGCTGCAGCGCCGGATGGAGGCCGGGATGGAGCGGATGCTGGGCATCCGGTTCCTGGCTCGGAGTACCCGACGGGGCCGTGGCACCGGGGGCGGGTGGACTCGCTGGGGCTGGACGAGAACGGCGTGCCGGTGGTGGTCGAGTTCAAGAAGGGCGCCGACAGTGGGGTCGTGTCGCAGGCGCTGTCGTACCTGACGTGGCTGAAGAGCAGCCGTCTGGGGTTCGAGGCGCTGGTGCGGGAGAAGCTGGGCGAGGCGGCCGTGGAGTCGGTCGACTGGCGTTCGCCCCGGGCGCTGTGTGTGGCGGCCGGGTACTCGTGGCACGACCGGGTGACGGTCGGCGAGCTGGGTCGGCGCTGGCCGATCGAGCTGGTGCGGTACCGGGTCTTCGAGGGCGGGCTGCTGAGCCTGCAGTTGGTCGAGCCGGTCGTCGCCCCCACCGGCACGCCGACCGGGCGCCGGACGAGTGCGCCCGCGGCAGTGGAGGTCGTCGAGGCGGCCGAGCCGGCGGTTTCGGTGGAGGTGCCGAAG
Source organism: Kitasatospora sp. NPDC057198 (assembly GCF_042670125.1). Lineage (NCBI taxonomy): Bacteria > Bacillati > Actinomycetota > Actinomycetes > Kitasatosporales > Streptomycetaceae > Kitasatospora > Kitasatospora sp. NPDC057198. The sequence continues at coordinate 15,570 of NZ_JBHUWH010000156.1, forward strand.
TGCCTGCGGGAGCTGGACGAGGTGCTGACCGCGTCGGGCGAGATGAAGGTCGTCCCGCTCAAGCACTACGTCGCCTACCGGCGGCTGCGGAACATGGCGTCGGTGCTCTTCCGGCCGTCCCCCCAGCACCGGGCAATGCTGGTGTACCTGCCGTTGGACCCGGACACGGTGGAGTTGAAGGAGGGCTTCACGCGCGACATGCGCGGGATCGGCCACCTGGGTACCGGTGACCTGGAGGTGCGG
>NZ_JBHUWH010000157.1:0-15716 GCF_042670125.1 Kitasatospora sp. NPDC057198
GGAGTACGCGGCCCGCACCGCTGCTGGTGGCGGGTCAGCGCAGGAAGGCTGCGGCGACGCCCGCGTCGACCGGGACGTGCAGGCCGGTGGTGTGGGTGAGGTCGCCGCCGGTGAGGGCGAAGACCGCGTTCGCGACGTGCTCGGGCAGCACCTCGCGCTTGAGGATGGTGCGCTGGGCGTAGAACTCGCCGAGCTTGTCCTCCGCGATGCCGTAGGTGGCGGCGCGCTGGGCGCCCCAGCCGCCCGCGAAGATCCCGGAGCCGCGCACGACGCCGTCGGGGTTGACGCCGTTGACGCGGATGCCGTGCTCGCCGAGTTCGGCGGCCAGCAGGCGGACCTGGTGGGCCTGGTCGGCCTTGGTCGCGGAGTAGGCGATGTTGTTCGGGCCGGCGAAGACGGCGTTCTTGGAGGCGATGTAGACGATGTCGCCGCCCAAGCCCTGCTCGATCATCACGCGGGCGGCCTCGCGGGAGACCAGGAAGGAGCCGCGGGCCATGATGTCGTGCTGGAGGTCCCAGTCGCGGGCGGTGGTCTCCAGCAGCGGCTTGGAGATGGAGATGCCCGCGTTGTTGACCACCAGGTCGACGCCGCCGAAGGCGAGCGCCGCAGCCCGGAACGCCTCGGCGATCTGCGCCTCGTCCGTAACGTCGACCGTCACCGCCACCGCCTTGTCCGGCCCGCCCAGTTCCTCGGCGACAGCCGCCGCGTTCTCGGCGTTCAGGTCGGCGACCACCACGCAGGCGCCCTCGGCGACCAGCCGCTCGGCGATCGCCCGGCCGATGCCGGAGCCCGCACCGGTGACCAGCGCGACCCGGGTGGCCAGCGGCTTCGGAGCGGGCATCCGCCGCAGCTTGGCCTCCTCCAGCGCCCAGTACTCGATGCGGAACTTCTCCGCCTCCTCGATGGGGGCGTAGCTGGAGACGGCCTCGGCGCCGCGCATCACGTTGATCGCGTTCAGGTAGAACTCGCCCGCCACGCGGGCGGTCTGCTTGTCCTTGCCGAAGGAGAACATGCCCACCCCGGGCACCAGGACGATCGCCGGGTCGGCACCGCGGATCGCCGGGGAGTCGGCGCCGGCGTGCCGGTCGTAGTAGGCGCGGTAGTCCGTGCGGTACTGCTGGTGCAGCTCGCGCAGGCGCGCGGCCGCCTCCTCCAGGGTGGCGGTGGCGGGCAGGTCGAGGACCAGCGGGGCGACCTTGGTGCGCAGGAAGTGGTCGGGGCAGGAGGTGCCGAGCGCGGCCAGCCGCGGGTGCTCGGCCCGGGCCAGGAAGTCCAGCACCTCGGCGGTGTCGGTGAAGTGGCCGACCTGCGGGTGGTCGGTGGAGGCCAGGCCGCGGATCAGCGGCGCCAGCGCGGCGGCCCGCTCGCGCCGCTGCGCCTCGGGCAGGGCCTGGTAGCCGTCGAGGACCGGGCCGAACGGCTCGGCCTTGCCGCGCTCGGCGAGGAACTGCTCGGCGGTGCGGATGATGTGCAGCGCGTTGGCCTCGCACTCCTCGCTGGTGTCGCCCCAGGCGGTGATGCCGTGGCCGCCGAGGATGCAGCCGATCGCCTGCGGGTTGTTGCGCTTGATCTCGGCGATGTCCAAACCGAGCTGGAAGCCGGGGCGACGCCAGGGCACCCACACCACGCGCTCGCCGAAGCACTCGGCGGTGAGCTTCTCGCCGTCGGCGGCGCAGGCCAGCGCGATGCCGGAGTCGGGGTGCAGGTGGTCGACGTGCGCGGCGTCGACCAGGCCGTGCATGGCGGTGTCGATGGACGGGGCGGCGCCGCCGCGCCCGTGCAGGCAGTAGTCGAACGCGGCGACCATCTCGTCCTCGCGCTCCACGCCCGGGTAGACGTCGACGAGGGAGCGCAGCCGGTCCAGGCGCAGCGCCGCCAGGCCGGAGGCAGTCAGGGTGCCCAGGTCGCCGCCGGAGCCCTTGACCCAGAGCAGTTCGACGTCGCGGCCGGTGGCGGGGTCGGTGTCGGTGCCCTTGGCGGAGGTGTTGCCGCCGGCGTAGTTGGTGTTGCGCGCATCGGCGCCGAGCCGGTTGGAGCGGGCGAGGAGGGCGGCGACTTCGGGGTGCAGGGCCATGGCGGGAGGGGTTTCCTTAGGTCTGGACGGAGGGACGGTGGCGCTCACGGGGTGTGCGGGCCGGTCCGTGGTTGCGCCGATGCGGACCGGCCCGCGCTGCCGGTGGGTCAGGCGCCCCAGCCGGCCTGGTGGCCGCCGACGCGGTCGGCGGCGGTCTTGTCGGCCCAGCCGGTGGCGCGGTAGGCGGCCAGCGGGTTCGGGTCGAGTCCGGCCTCGGCGCGGACCTCGGCCAGCAGCGGGCGGACGTCGGTGCTGTAGGCGTCCATCAGCACCTCGTTGGCGGCGAGCACGTCGCCCGCGTCCTGAGCGGCCGTCAGGGCGCCGGTGTCCACCAGCAGGGCCTTGGCGGTGGCCTCCTGGACGTTCATCACCGAACGGATCACGGCGGGGATCTTCGCCTCGATGTTGTGGCACTGGTCGAGCATGAACGCCACGCCGGTCTCCGGTGCGAGGCCGCCGTTCTTGACGACCTCGTGCATGATCCGGAACAGCTGGAACGGGTCGGCCGCGCCGGCCATCAGGTCGTCGTCCGCGTAGAAGCGGGAGTTGAAGTCGAAGCCGCCGAGCTTCCCCTCGCGCAGCAGGAACGCGACGATGAACTCGATGTTGGTGCCCGGCGCGTGGTGGCCGGTGTCGACCACCACCGTCGCCTTCGGGCCCAGCCGCAGGCAGTGCGCGTACGCGGTGCCCCAGTCCGGGACGTCCATGGTGTAGAAGGCGGGCTCGAACAGCTTGTACTCCAGCAGGATCCGCTGGCCGTCGCCGAGCCGCTCGTACACCTCCGCGAGCGCGTCGGCCAGGCGGCCCTGGCGGGCCGAAGTGTCGTCCTGGCCGGGGTAGTTGGTGCCGTCGGAGAACCACAGCTTCAGATCCGTCGAGCCGGTGGCGTCCATGATGTCGACGCACTCCAGCAGGTGGTCGACCGCCTTGCGGCGCACCCGCGGATCCGGGTTGGTGACCGAGCCCAGCTTGTAGTCGTCGTCCTGGAAGACGTTGGCGTTGATCGCGCCGATCTCCAGCCCGAGGCCGCGGGCGTGGGCGGACAGCGCGGCGTAGTCCTCCACCTCGTCCCAGGGGATGTGCAGCGAGACCTTGGGGGCGGCGCCGGTGGCGGCGTGCACCTGGGCGGCGTCGGCGAGCTTCTCGAACGGGTCGCGCGGCACGCCGGGCTGGGCGAAGACCTTGAAGCGGGTGCCCGAGTTCCCGTAGCCCCAGGAGGGCGTCTCGATGCGCTGGGCCCGCAGCGCGTCCTTCACGGCAGATCGGTCGGTCACCGGAGCACCTCTCACCACGTCGATCACTCGACTTGAATCGTTTCAAGCAGACCGTAGGTCGAACGAGCGGGAAGCGTCAAGCTGCTGCTGGAGAACCCGCAGGTTGCTGGCGTAATCTGGCTGACGGACCGGCCCGGCGGGGCGGTGAAACTTTTCAACCTGGACGGAGGCGGGGCTTCGAGCATGGGCAGCGCGGCAGGGATCAAGGACGTGGCCCGGGCGGCCGGGGTGTCGGTGGGCACGGTCTCCAACGTGATCAACCGGCCGGAGGTGGTCGGCGAGGAGACCCGGGCCCGGGTCCAGGCCGCGATCGAACAACTCGGCTACGTGCGCAGCGAGTCGGCACGGCAGCTGCGCTCCGGGAGCAGCCGGATCATCGGCCTGCTGGTCCTCGACCTGGGCAACCCGTTCTTCGTCTCGGTCGCCCGGGGCGCGGAGCGGGCCGCCCGGGCCCAGGGCCTGGGCGTGATGGTCTGCAACAGCGCGCAGCGGCCGGCCGACGAGGCGGACTACCTGGCACTGTTCGCCGAGCAGCGGGTGCGCGGCGTGCTGCTCACCCCGGCCGACACGGCCGGCTCCGGGGCGGCGGCGCTGCGGCGCCACGATGTGCCGTTCGTCCTGGTCGACCGCCTCGCCCCCGGGATCGACGCCTGCTCGGTGTCGGTGGACGACGTCAAGGGCGGCTCCCTGGCCGCCGCGCACCTGCTGGCCGGCGGCCACCGGCGGATCGCGTTCGCGGGCGGCCGCCACCGCCTCCAGCAGGTCGCCGACCGCCGCTCGGGCGCGCTGGCCACCCTGGAGGGCAGCGGCGCCGAGCTGGTGGACCTGGAGGTAGCGGGCCTGGACGTGGCCGCGGGGCGGGACGCCGGCGCCCGCCTGCTGGGCATGCTGCCGCGGCCGACGGCCGTGTTCTGCGCCAACGACCTGCTGGCGCTCGGCGTACTGCAGGCCGTGTTCGCCGCGGGCCTGCGGGTGCCCGAGGACCTGGCGATCGTCGGCTACGACGACATCGAGTTCGCCGCCGCGGCCGCGGTGCCGCTGACCTCGGTGCGCCAGCCCGCCGAGGCGATGGGCCGCACGGCGGTGGAGCTGCTCGCGCAGGAGACCGGCGGCGGTGCGCACCGGCACCGGCAGGTGGTCTTCGAGCCGGAGCTGGTGGTGCGCTCCTCCACGCTGGCGGCCGCCCGCAGCTGACCTGGCGTTGAAAGGATTCAAGCCGTGCCGCCGGGCTCCGTCGAAGTGTCGGGAGTCCGGCGGCACGGCTGTTTCCGCTACGCGCCGCCGTCTGCGGGGGCCGGGGCGGTGAGGGTGTGGGTTCCGGGCCCGACGTGCTGGGGCTGTTGGCCGGGCAGGTCGATGATGGCTTCGCAGCCGTGGGGGACGGTGGCGGTCACGGTGAGGGTGTTGTGGTCGATGTGCCAGTGGACGGCGGCGGTGCCGTGGGGGGTGCGGTGCTCGGCGCGGGCCCAGGTGAGGGTGCCGCCGGGGCGGGGGGCGATGCGCAGGACGCGGTAGCCGGGCTCTTCGGGGGCGAGGCCGGCGAGGGTGCGGTGCATCCAGTCGGCGACGGCGCCGAAGGCGTAGTGGTTGAAGGAGGTCATCTCGCCGGGGTTGACGGTGCCGTCGGGCAGGAGGCTGTCCCAGCGTTCCCAGATGGTGGTGGCGCCCATGTCGACGGCGTAGAGCCATGAGGGGCAGTCGGTCGCGGCCAGGAGGCGGTGGGCGGTGTCGGCGTGGCCGGTGGCGGTGAGGGCGTCGCAGACCAGGGGGGTGCCCAGGAATCCGGTGCCGATGGTGTGGCCGCGGGCGGCGACGAGGCGGGCGAGGTGGTTTCCGGCGGTGGGGCGGTCGGCTTCGGGCAGCAGGTCGAAGCACAGGGCCAGGGCGTAGGCGGTCTGGGTGTCGGCGGTCAGGGTGCCGGGGGCGGTGGTGAACGCCTGTTGGAAGGCGGTGCGGATGCGGTCGGCGAGGTCGTCGTAGCGCTGGTGGTCGGCGTCGCGTCCGAGGAGGGCCGCGGTGCGGGCCAGGGTGCGGGTGCTGTGGGCGAAGTAGGCGGTGGCGACCAGGTCGTGGGGGGTGGAGACGTGGCTGGGGTCGTCGGCGGGGGCGGTGGGGTCGAGCCAGTCGCCGAGTTGGAAGGGGCTGCGCCACACGAGGTCGGGTCCGGCGGCTTCGGTGACCGCTTCGACCCAGGCTCGGGCGCTGGGGTACTGGCGGCGCAGGACGTCGCTGTCGCCGTAGCGCTGGTGGAGGGTCCAGGGGACGAGGACGGCGGCGTCGCCCCAGCCAGCCATGGCCATGTTGTGCGGGGGGACGGGGAAGGGCATGTTGACGGGGATCTGCGGGGTGAACAGCGGCGGTACCTGGTGGGGGTCGCGGGCCTGGTCGGCGGCGAGGTCCTTGAGCCAGGAGGTGAGGGGTCCGGCGCAGTCGTAGAGGAAGGTGCCGGTGGGGGCGAAGATCTGGGCGTCGCCGGTCCAGCCGAGGCGTTCGTCGCGCTGGGGGCAGTCGGTGGGGACGTCGAGGAAGTTGCCGCGCATGCTCCAGCGGATGTTGTCGTGGAGCTGGTTGAGGCGTGGGTCGGAGCATTCGAACCAGCCGGTGCGCTCCATGTCGGTGTGCAGGACGACGGCGAGGGCGTCGTCGGGGCCGAGGTCGCCGGGCCAGCCGTGGAGTTCGGCGTAGCGGAAGCCGTGGAAGGTGAATCGGGGCTCCCACCGCTCGCCGTCGGGGTCGCCGCGCAGGGTGTAGCGGTCGGTGGCGGCGGCGTCGCGCAGGGGGGCGGTGGCGAGGTGCCCGTGGTCGAGGACTTCGGCGTGGCGGACGGTGACGGTGGTGCCGGCGGGGCCTTGGAGGGTGAGTCGGAGGTGGCCGACGAGGTTCTGGCCGTAGTCGAGGAGGATGCGGCCGTCGGGCAGGCGGGTGGTGGTGGCGGGTCGGAGCGTTTCGATGGCGCGGACGGGCGGGCCGTCGGGGGCGGTCAGGCGCAGCGGGTCGAAGGGGAGGGTGGTGACGCCGTGCCAGTCGTCGACTCGGTGGTGGGGGGTGGACCAGCCGGGGATCTCGCGGCGGGCGTCGTGGTGTTCGCCGTCGAGGATGCCGGTGGCGGTGACGGGGCCGTGGGTGGAGTGCCAGTCGGGGCCGGTGGTGACGGTCTGGGTGGTGCCGTCGGTGTAGTGGATCTCCAGTTGGGCGAGCAGGGCGGTGCGGGTGCCGTAGATGTCGCGGTTGCCGCCGTTGAAGCCGAGGCGGCCGCGGTACCAGCCGTCGGCGAGGTGGGCGCCCCAGGCGTTGGCGCCGGGGTTGAGCAGGTGGGTGACGTCGTGGGTCTGGTAGCGCAGGCGTTCGCGGTAGGCGCTCCAGCCGGGGGCCAGGCGCTGGTCGCCGACGAGTTGGCCGTTGATCTCCAGGTCGTGGACGCCCAGGGCGGTGGCGTACAGGCGGGCGGAGGCGACGGGGGCGTCGTGCAGGTGGAAGTCGTGGCGCAGCAGGGCGGCGGGGCGGGGGTCGGCGGCGGCGGGGTCGTCGCAGTCGGGGCTGATCATGGCGGCGGTCCAGTCCTGCGGGTGCAGGAGGCCGGCTTCGACGGTCAGCGGTTCGCTCCAGGGGCCCGGGGGTTGCTGGGGGTCGTGGTGGACGCGGACGCGGACCTGGCAGGACTGGCGGGAGGCGAGGTCGGGGCCGGGCCAGGGCACCAGGGTGTGGTCGGCGCTCTTCACGCGGTGGACGGTGGTGCCGCTGTCGCTGGTGAGGGAGATCTCGTAGGCGTGCTGGTGCTGGTCGGGCGGGCCTTCCAGGGTCCAGGACAGGCGGGGGCGGGCTTCGCCGATGCCGAGCGGGGTGCGGTGGTGTTCGGCGGTGGGGCGTTGGGTGCGCAGCATGGTGGGTGCCTCGGTCGGTGGCGGGTCAGCGGGGGTCGTAGGCCAGGCCGTGGCCGAACGGGAAGAGCGGGTCGGTGCTCTCCTGGGGCACGTCGGGGCGGCCCCGGCGCACGTCGTCCATGGAACGGGGCAGTTGGAAGGGCAGGCGGCCCTTGGGCTCGGCGTGTCCGAAGACGACGTCCAGCAGGGCCTCGTCGGAGGCGCCGAAGTCGGCGAGGAGGGCGGCGGCGCGTTCGGCGATCTGCGGGAGGACGGCGGGGCGCTCCAGGTGGACGGCGACGACGGTGGGGACGGTGTCGAGCAGGTCGAGGATCGCCTTGAGCTCGTCGTCGGGGAAGTCGAGGCGTCCGGCGTGGAAGAAGGACTCGAAGCGGCCCGGGCGGGGTTCGAAGGGGGTCTTCAGGCGCAGGACGGCGAGGTCGGCCTCGGCCGGGTCGGTGACGACGTCGGCGTGGGCGGCGGCGCTGTGCGCGTCCACGCCCCGCACGTACAGGCGGGGGCGGCCGGTGGCGGGCAGGGCGCCGCGGGGGTTGGTGAGCAGGGTGAGGGCGGCGCGCTGGGCGCGGGCCCCGAGGGCGCGCAGGTCGGCGCGACCGACGATCTCCTCGGCGAGGTCGGGGTCGACGTAGCGGCGCTCGTCGAACAGGCCGAGGCGGAACTTCTCGGTCAGCAGGCGGGCGGCGGAGGCGTCCAGGCGTTCGGCGGGCAGGTCGCCGCGGTGGACGAGGTCGGCCACCAGGTCGGGGCAGGACTCGCCGCCGAACTGGTCGACGCCGGCGTCCAGGGCTTTGAGGACGCGGGCGTGCCGGTCCAGGTGTTCCACGCCCCAGGCCCGGGCCTCGTGCGGTTCGCCCATGATGAGGGAGTCGGTGATCAGCCCCCAGTCGGCGAGGACGATGCCGTCGAAGCCGAGCCGGCCGCGCAGCAGGTCGGTGATGATGCCCTTGTTGAAACCGAAGGCGACTTCCTCGTAGGGGGTGCCGACGGGCACGCCGTAGTACGGCATCATCTGGGTGGCGCCGGCGGCTATGGCGGCCTCGAACGGGGCGAGGTGGTAGTCGAAGCGGCCGCCGGGGTAGACCTGCTCCTTGCCGTAGGGGAAGTGCGGGTCCTCGCCGTCCTTCTGCGGGCCGCCGCCGGGGAAGTGCTTGACGACGGCGGCGACGCTGTCCGCCTCGGGCCCGGTGCCGCGCAGCCCCTGGAGGTAGGCGGTGACGATGCGGGAGGTGAGGTCGGCGTCCTCGCCGAAGGTGCCGCCGATGCGCGACCAGCGCGGCTCGGTGGCCAGGTCGATCTGGGGGTGCAGGGCCAGGCGCAGGCCGACCGCGAGGTACTCGCGCCGCACGGTGTCCGCGTACGCGCGCACCAGGTCCGTGTCGCTGGTGGCGGCCAAGCCGAGGGTCTCGGGCCACTGGGAGAACGGTCCGGCCATCATCGCGGTGCCGGGGTTGTCGGTGAAGGAGTGCCGCGGGTCGGTGGAGAGTGTGACGGGGATGCCCAGGCGGGTGTCGGCGGCGCGCTCCTGAAGGCGGTTGTGCCACTGGGCCATCTCGCGCGGGCCCGCGGCGCCCAGCAGGTTGAAGTGGCTGATCGACCGGCCGGCGACGAGGTCGTCGGTGCTCGCCTGACTGGGGGCGGCCGCCGGGTCCTGCTGCAGCGTCCCGCCCTCGCCTATCGTGATGATGGGGTGGAAGAGCAGCCCGGCCTTCTCCTCGACGCTCATCCGGCCGAGCAGGTCGGCGACGCGGGCGGGGATCGGCAGGGCGGCGTCCTGGTAGGGCGCGGCGTGTCGGCGGGCGGTGGTCATGGGGTGCTCCTGGGAGGGGAAACGCGGGTGCCGGGCAGCCCTGGTGCGGGCTGCCCGGCGTGAGGGCGGGTCAGGCGGACAGCGGCGCGGGTTCGATGTCGGTGGGGCGGCGCAGGCGCGGGATGAGCAGGGAGACGAGCAGGGCCGCCGCGACGGCGCCGGCCAGCGTCAGGTAGGCGCGGGTGAGGCCGGCGTCGTGGTAGAAGCGGGTGCCGTTCAAGACGGTGCTGCTGCTGTTGAGCGCGATGAACATGACCTGGGTGACCACCGCGGTCACCAGGCCGGTGAGCATGCCGGACATGGCGCTGGCCAGGCCCTGCTCCTCGGCGGAGACACTGCCGACGATCATGATGGGGGCGCAGGCGAGGACGAGGCCGACGCCGAGATTGGTGAGCACCCCGGTGGCGATGACCTGGGCCTCGTTGTGGTGGTAGAACGCCTGGGCCGTGTATCCGGCGGCGACGATCAGCAGGCCGAGCATCCACGGGAGGCGGGAGTCGACGCGGCGGGTGAGGATGCCGGCGGCCAGGCCGACGGGCAGGACGATGATGCCGGCGGGCAGGCCGACGACGGCGCTGTGGGTGGCGCTCCAGCCCAGGCCGTCGGAGACGCCGGGGATGGAGGGGAACAGCGTCAGGAAGACGATCATCGTGCCGGCGGCGTAGACGGTGCCCTGGCCCAGCGAGCTGGCGGTCAGCACGCTGGCGGCGTTGCGGCGGGTGAACATCCGCACGTCCAGCAGGGGGTGGCTGGTGGCGCGCTCGACGAGGACGAAGGCGGTCGCGGCGGCGATGGAGCCGACCAGCAGGCCGATGGTCTTCGTGTCGCTCCAGCCCCACTCGGCGCCCTTGCCCACGGCGTAGATCAGCGTGGCGGCGCTGCCGCCCAGCAGGATGCCGCCGGCCCAGTCGAAGCGGGTGCGCTGGGCGTGCACGGGGGTCTCGGGCACGAAGGCCAGCACCAGGAAGAAGCCGACGGCCGTGCACAGGGTGAGGAACCACAGCACGCCGCGGAAGCCGAAGGAGTCCAGCAGCCAGCCGCCGACCAGCGGGCACACCGCGAGCACGATGCCGGTGCTGGCGCCGATCGCGCCGCTGGCGGTGCCGACGTGCCGGCGCGGGAAGACGTCGCGGATGGAGGCGAACACCAGCGGCGCGATCGGGCCGTAGAACGCGGCCAGGCCGCGGCCGATCAGCATCGTCTCGTAGTTGGTGGCCACCGCGGTGATCAGGTCGCCGGCCAGGCCGATGACGGTGATCACCAGCATGACGCGCTTCTTGCCGACCATGTCGCCGAACTTCGCGACGAACGGCGTCAGCAGGGTCACGCCCAGGGTGTAGATCAGCGAGAACCAGGCGATCTGCGTGGTGTGGAAGTGCTGGGCGATCTCCGCCTGGGACAGCGAGGTGAGCAGGCCGGCGGCGGTGAGCAGTTGGGCGGGCCACAGCATCGCCAGCAGGATCAGGGTCAGGCGGCCCCCGAGTCGGCCGCCGTCCTGCGCGCCGTCCTCGGCAGTGCTCACGTCGCGGCCTTCCTGACTCGAAGTCGAAGCTCCCTGCGCCTTCGCAAGGTTTCGCACCATGGTGGGTGTCCTCTCCGGATGCCCGAGGGCGGATCGCGTGGGGGTCCGCGCTGCTCAGGCCGGGGGTGGTGGGGACCGGGCGGCTCTGGGCTCGCGTCCGGTACCGACACCGTAAAGTAAAAACAGAGTTGCAAGTAGGTTTTTAAGTGTCTCGTCTAGGTTACGTCTTCGACACCGCACGGACTCCCCGCCCGCCGCCGGGCCGCCTTCGATCTCCACGCGCCACGCCCTCTACCCTGGTCCGATGGCCGACAGCACCCAGGAGACCCCGCCGGAGGACACCGCAGCCGCCGCGCCGCGCCGCAAGCGCCGCCGCACCGGCTCGTACACAGCGGCCGACCCGCGCCGCCAGCTGATCGTCGAGACCGCGATCAGCCACTTCGCGCGCCTGGGCTACTACAACTCCTCGCTGCCCAAGATCGCCGCAGACGTCGGGATCTCCCAGACCGGCCTCCTCCACCACTTCGGCAGCAAGCAGGAACTGCTCAAGGCCGTCCTCGAAGCGCGCGAGAACCACGCCGTGGAGATGTTCTTCAGCCGCCTCGACCAGCAGCACCCCGACCCCGTCGACCTGCTCGGCCTCATCGCCGACCAGGCCGACTTCAACGCCACCCAGCCCGGCCTGACCCAGATGTACGCCGTCCTGTCCACCGAGGCGTGCAACCCCGACCACCCCGCGCACGCCTACTTCCAGGAGCGCTACCAGCGCGTCATCGCCTTCATCGCCCAGTCGATGCGGCACGGCATCGACACCGGGACCGTCAAGGCGGACACCGACCCCGAGGCGATCGCCCGCGAGATCCTCGCCACCAGCGACGGCTTCCAGGTCCAGTTCGGCCTCTCCGGCGGCACCTGGAACATGACCGCCGCCCTGCGCGCCTACCTCGACCGCCTCGCCCGCACCCTCACCACCGACGGCACCGGCCTGCGCGGCGCCTGAACCACCGCCGGCCGCGGAACCGAGGCTCCGCGGCCTGGCTCCTCACAGCAGGCCGGACGTCCGCAGCGCGTACAGCAGGTCGTCCCGGTGCGCGCACCGACACCCGCTGCGCGCACTCCACCAGCACTGGCACCAGCTCCGGGACGCGCCGCGCCACCTCGACCGCCTCCTGCCGACCCCGGCTCCTGACCACCGCCCGCAGCAGCATGTCCAGGTGCATCCGGCGCTGCTCGCGCCACATCCCCTCCGCCAGCAGCGCCACATCCGCCGCCGGCAGCGCCGAGGCGTGGCGCACCAGCACCTGCGCGTCCTCGCTGCGGCCCGCGTCCGCCAGGGCCTGCACCACCGCCGCCAGTTCCGCCACCGGCAGGCACCCCGCCTCCCACAACAGCGTGGCCACCTCCGCCTCCTGGCCGTCCTCCTCCAGCGCCTGCGCGACCAGCGCCACCTCGACGGCGGGCCGCCCCACCGCCTCGCACAGCAGCGTGTGCGCCCGACCACCCTGACCGACGGCCCGCAACTCCCGCAACGCCGCCGCCACCTTCCCCGCCCGCGCCCGGTCCGCCGCCGACACGGGCCGCGGTCCCGCCGCAGCAGCAGGAGCCTCGCCCCCACCGGCGGGCGGCTGCTCGATCGAGGCCGCCAACGTGCCGAAAGCCAGCGCCGCTAGACTCACACCCGCACTGCGCGGACCCCGCCACCGCCCCGCCCGCACCGCCTGCGGCTCCACCGCGGCCCGCACTCCGCCCGAACCCCCCGCATCGCCGACGGAAACTGAGGCGGGCACCTCCGGCTCCTGCCGCACCGGCACCGGCCCGCCGCCGGAGGACCCGGCCGCGATCAGGGCCTCAAGCCGCCCCCGCAACGCCTCGCACCGGGCCTCGGCCCGCTGCGCCTCGTCCCGGGCCCAAGCGATCTCTGCGGACAACGGGTCCGAGCCGCCCCCGCCGGGGCGCCCGCCGACGAGTTCCGCCAGCCGCGCCCGAGCGGCATCGCGAAGGACCTTCGCCCGCCCCAGTTCGGTCGTCAGGGTCGACGCGCCGACCAGGCGGTCCCTGGCTCCCTGCGCTGCCGCATGCGCCGTGAGAGCGCGCTCCCCCAGTCCGTCCTCCCCCGGCCCGAACAGGGCGGAAAAGTCTCCCAGCAGCGAAGCCACAACGTCCCAGGGCGGCACCTCGACGCCCTCCAGGTAGTTCTCGAAGGCATCCGGATCGCGGCGCACGAACACCGCGCACCAACCGGACCCGACGTCCAACCGACCCACGAGCCCGCGGAACGACTTCGCGAACTCTGCGACTGTGGCGGCATCGTCGTTTTCCATCAGGCCGTCAACTCCGATCGGTGAACCTCTGCAGCCAATGCTCACGCCCGGGCACGTCAGCCGCAGAGGTCGACCCGTACTGCGGGGCGCCACGGGGGCACGAGCGGCGGCTACGCTACACCAAAACAGAGTTACCGATCTGTTTTTATCGAGGTCGCCATTCGATCGGCCGACGCTCAAACCTCCTACGGCGCCGCGGTGCTGGAGCGCACGACGAGGCGGGGGGTCATGGCGGTCTGCATCGCCTGGGTGCGGCGGCCCTCGACCCGTTCGATGAGCATCCGGGCGGCGGTGGCGCCCATGGTGGCGCCGGCCTGGTCGACGCTGGTGAGCTGGACGGGCGCGAGGGCGGCGACCGCGGTGTTGTTGTAGCCGACCAGCGAGAGGTCGCCGGGGATGTCCAGGCCCAGTTCGGCGGCGGCGCGGTAGACGCCGAGGGCGGCGACGTCCGCGCCGGCCATGATGGCGGTGGGCCGGTCGGCTGCGCTCAGCAGCCGCTTGCCCGCCTCGTAGCCGCCCTCCTCGGAGTAGGCGGCGGCGAGGGCCTGCGGGGCGAGGCCGTGGCGTTTCATCGCGGTGGTGTAGCCCTTGGCGAGCACCGCTTCGGGGGTGAGCTTCCACTGGCTGCCCTTGAGGCCGGGGGCGGCGAGCAAGGCGATCCGGCGGTGGCCGAGGGCGGCGAGGTGGTCGACGACCAGTGCCGCGCCCTGGTCGTCGGCGTCGACGACCGAGTCGTGGACGGCGGAGGTGTCGTGGTGGCCGATCACGACGGTGGGCAGGGTCTCGGCGGTGGCGAGGACCTCGGCGCGGCTGGTGCCGGGGGCGATCAGGATCAGGCCGTCCATCTGACGGTCGACCATCGACTGGACGGTGCGCGCCTGTTCGCTCGCGCCGAAGCCCGCCGCGCCGATCAGCACCGTGTAGTCACTGCCGCGCAGTTGCTGCTGGACGCCGTCGAGGATGTCGGCGAAGAAGGTGTTGCGGAGGCTGTCGAGCAGCACTCCTATCGTGTAGGTCCGCCCGCGCATGCCGCGCGCGGCGGCGTGCGGGCGGTAGTCCAGCTCGGCCATCGCGGCGCGCACGCGCTCCTGCATGGCGGGGCTGACGCCGTAGGCGTTGCGGAGCACCTTGGAGACGGCCGCGGTCGAGACGCCGGCGCGGGCGGCGACGTCGGTGATGGTGACGCGCTTGGGGCGTTTCGTCGGCTCCATGGCCCACTTTCTGAAAGTCACGGTCTCGGAAGTCACGGCCTCGAAAGTCACTGTTGCGCAACGTTCTACACGATCTTTCCCGGCCGGGACCAGCCGCATCGCCCAGGTGACCGCCTCGTTACGTCCTCGTGTCTTGACGATAGCTCACCCTCGGGGGCACTGTTGTCCCCATCGTGGAGAACGTTCTACAAAGTCGGGCCCCGTCTTCCCGGGAGTGCCCCGCGTTCTCGATCCAGCGATCCCCACCTCTGCCTCCGCTCAATGACGCCAGGGAGCACAGCCGTGACCATCAACCCCACCCGCACCGGCAGAACCCGCCTCGTCGGCTTCACCGCCGCCGCAGCCGCCGTGGTGCTGCTCGCCACGGCGTGCGGCGGCAGCGGGACGGGCGCGAGCGCCTCCCCGAAGAACTTCGACTACCTGTCGGTCACCGAGAACACCACCATCAAGAAGACGCTGACCACGCTGTCGACGACCTCCTGCACCGACCAGAACAAGGCGCTGCCGCTGAAGGTCGACACCGTCCCGCAGTCCGGCCTGGACCAGAAGCTGCAGCTGCTGGCCGGCCAGAACGCCCTGCCGGTCCAGTTCGCGGCCGGCAACGCCCCGGCGCTGACCACCCAGCTCTTCACCACGGGCAACGTCGCCAACCTGGAGGACGAGCTGACCAAGCTCGGCGTCTTCGACCAGCTGCAGCCCGCCGCGGTCTCCACCATCAAGGCGCTCTACCAGAACAACCTCGCGGTGCTGCCGTACGAGTACAACATCGAGGGCATCTTCTACAACAAGAAGGTCTTCGAGGCCAACGGCATCTCCGTCCCCAAGACCTGGGACGAGCTGGTCGCCGCGGCCGCCAAGCTGCAGGGCGCGGGCGTGCAGCCCTTCGCCGCCTCCGGCCAGCAGGGCTGGCCGCTCACCCGCCTGGTCAGCGGCTACCTGTACCGCAGCCTGGGCCCGGGCGCGATGAACGCGGTCGCCAACGGCACCGCGAAGCTGACCGACCCCGAGTACGTCGAGGCCGCCCAGCAGGTCGCCGAGCTCGGCAAGAAGGGCTACTTCGGGCAGGGCGTCGGCTCCATCGACTACGACACCGCGATGAACCAGTTCCTGGGCGGCAAGGCCGCGATGCTCTACATGGGCAGCTGGGCGCTGGCCAACATCGCCGACGCCGAGCAGGACACCCTGGGCGCGGAGAACGTCGGCTTCATGCCGTTCCCGGCGGTCGCCGGCGGCAAGGGCTCCATCGACCAGTACCCCTCCAACGTGGGCCTGCCGGTCGCGATGAACGCCAAGAGCTTCGACGCGAAGACCGGCGACTGGGTGAAGTGCATCGCGCAGAACTACGGCAGCGTCGCGCTCAAGGACCAGGGCACCATCTCCGGCTTCAAGGTGAACACCCCGGTGGAGAACGCCAATGCCGTCACCGGCCAGATCCGCGACACCATCGGCGCCTCCAAGGAGAGCGTGCTGTGGTTCGAGGCGCTGTTCAGCACCAAGGCCACCACCGTCAGCCAGCAGAACGCCGCTCCCCTGGTGACCGGCGCGATCAGCCCGGAGAAGTTCATGCAGCTGGTCCAGGACGCCCTGGCCCAGTAAGGCACCCGATCCGGTCGCGGGGGCGGGGCG
>NZ_JBHUWH010000158.1:0-15688 GCF_042670125.1 Kitasatospora sp. NPDC057198
CGTGCGCGATCTGGCACAACCGAACCACCGGCCGACCCGTCACCCGCTCCCTGATCGCCTACGACCACTGACCGACTTCGGAACTACTCGTCTAGCCGCAGGGAGTAGGGGCCCGGGGCGGCCGCAGGTTCGGGGACGTGGCCTGCGGCCGCTTCGGGCTGCTGTGCTTCAAAGGCACGCAGCAGCACGGACTTTCCGGTGGGCTCCGGCCGACAGCAGCTCGGACCCGCCGTTCCCCGGGCCCCTGAAGGGGCCGCTGTGCGGCACGGATCGAGGCGTTCCCGGGCCCCTGGCGGGGCGGGTCAGGAGCTGCCTGCGAAGGTACGGCGGTAGGTGAGGGGGGAGACGCCGATCGCGGTGTGCAGGTGTTGGCGGAGTGAGACGGGGTTGGCGAAGCCGACGCGGGTGGCGATCTGTTCGACGGTGAGGTCGGTGGCCTCCAGCAGGTGGCGGGCCAGGGCGATGCGCTGCTGGGTGAGCCAGCGGCCGGGGCTCTGGCCGGTCTCCTCCTGGAAGCGGCGGGCGAAGGTGCGGGTGCTCATGGCGGCGTGGGCGGCGAGTTCGGCGAGGGTGAGCGGGTGGTGGAGCCGGGCGAGGGCCCAGTCGCGGGTGGGGGCGGTGCCGGTGCTGCCGGGGACGGGGACGGGGCGTTCGATGTACTGGGCCTGGCCGCCGTCGCGCCAGGGCGGGACGACGCAGAGCCGGGCGGCCCGGTTGGCGACGGCGCTGCCGTGGTCGCGGCGCAGGACGTGCAGGAAGAGGTCGACGCCCGCGGCGGCGCCGGCCGAGGTGAGCAGGTCGCCGTCGTCGACGAACAGCACGTCGGGGTCGAGCCGGACGCGCGGGAAGAGGGAGCGGAAGTGGTCGGCGAGGGCCCAGTGGGTGGTGGCGGGCCGGTCGTCGAGGAGCCCGGCGGCGGCGAGCAGGTAGGCGCCGGTGCAGATCGAGATCAGCCGGGTGCCGGGCCGGAGCCGGGCGAGCGCAGCGGTGACGGCGGGGTCGGGCGCGGCGGTGGTGGGGACGGGCGCGAACGGCGGGACGACCACGGTGTCGGCCTCGGCGAGGATCTCGGGCCCGTGGTCGGGGACGAGGGTGAAGTCGGCGTCGGTGCGGACGGGCCGGCCGTCGAGAGTGCAGGTGGAGACCCGGTAGAGGCCGTCGGTGCTGCCGAACACCCGCCTGGGGATGCCCAGTTCGAACGGGTACACGCCGTCCGGGGCGAGCACGGCGACCCGGTGCGGGGCGGCCGCGTGGGTGGCCGTGGGGCCGGGCTCGGGCCGGGAGGCGGACGGCGGGGCGCACAGCGGGTCGGTCGGCGGGGTGGTCGGCGGAGCGGTGGCCATGGCGGACCTCCTGGCAGGATCCCATCGGACGGTGACCATCTTGCCACTCGCGGCGGCCCGGCCGCTCCCCGCAGGCTGGGGGCATGACGATCGACACGACGAACCAGCCGCCCACGATGCGCGCGATCAGCCAGGACGTCCTCGGCGGCCCCGAGGTGCTGCGGGTGGTGGAGCGCCCCCGCCCGCAGCCGGGCCCGAGCGAGGTGCTGGTCCGGGTGCGGGCGGCCGGCCTGAACCCGACCGACTGGAAGCACCGGCAGACCGGCGCCTTCCTCGGCCGGCCCCCGTTCGTACTGGGCTGGGACGCGGCGGGCACGGTCGAGGCGGTCGGCCTCGGCGTGACCCTGTTCGCGCCGGGCGACGAGGTGTTCGGCATGCTGCCCTACCCGCACGGGGCCGGCTCGCACGCCGAGTACGTGGTCGGCCCGGCCCGCGCCTTCGTCCGCCGCCCCGCCTCGCTGGACGTGGTGCAGGCGGGCGCGCTGCCGCTGGCCGCGCTGACGGCCTGGCAGGCGCTGGTGGACACCGCGCGGGTGCGGGCCGGGGACCGGGTGCTGGTGCACGCCGCGGCCGGCGGGGTCGGGCACCTGGCGGTGCAGATCGCCAAGGCCCGCGGCGCGTACGTGATCGGCACCGCCAGCGCGGGCAAGCACGGGTTCCTGCGCCGGATCGGGGTGGACGAGCCGGTCGACTACCGGGAGGTCGACTTCGCCGAGGCGGTGCGCGACGTCGACGTCGTGCTGGACACCATCGGCGGCGAGTACCAGCTGCGTTCGCTGCGCACGCTGCGCCGGGGCGGGCTGCTGGTGTCGATCCTGCCGTTCCCGGCCGAGGGGCTGGCCGAGGAGGCGGCCCGGCTCGGGGTGCGGACCTCGATGCTGCTGGTGGAGGCCGACCACGCGGGCATGACGGAGGTCGCCGGGCTCGCCGAGCGCGGCCTGCTGCGGGCCGAGATCGCCGGGACGTTCCCGCTGGCCGACGCCGCCAAGGCGCACGAGGTGGGCGACGGCGGGCGGGTGGCGGGCAAGCTGGTGCTGCTGGTGGACTGACCCCCCCGCGGCCCTCGGCCCCCACGGCCCCCGGCCCCCACGGCCCCGGCCCCCCACGGCACCCCCGCCGCGGCGGGCCGGACCTGGGCGGCCCCGGCCCGGCCCCCGTCAGCGCGCGCCGAGCTCCTGGAGGTGCCCCAGCGCCTGGTCGAGCAGGTCGGCGAGGTCGTCCTGCCCGCCGCGGTCGGCCCAGTACAGCGAGGTCTCGGTGAGCGCGGCGGAGATCGCGGCGGCGGTGATCCGCAGTTCGAGGGCGGCGGGGTCCAGGCCGGTCCGTTCGGCGAGCAGGTCGAGCAGCATGCCGCGCGGCTGGCCGGAGCCCTCCAGCATGCGGACCCGGACGGACGGGACGGAGGAGGCCAGCCGCATCCGCTCGTACAGCTCGGTGCGCTCCTGTTCGGCGAGCATCCGCCGGATCAGCCCGACCAGCACCAGGCGGGCGGAGGTCAGGAAGGGCTCGTCCGCCGGGCGGGCCCGGATCGCGTCGGCCATCAGCGGGTCGTACTCGTCGGTGAGCAGCAGGTCCTCCTTGGCCGGGAAGTACCGGAAGAAGGTGGACGGGGAGACCTCCGCCGCGGCCGCGATCTGGTCGACGGTGGTGGCCTCCCAGCCCTGCTCGGCGAAGAGCCGCAGCGCCTCCCGGCGCAGGGCCTGACGGGTCTTCAGCTTCTTGCGCTCGCGCAGCGACAGCGGGGCCGCGGCCAGCTCCTCCAGCGAACCGGGCACACCGGTCGCACCGGTCGCACCGGTCGCACCGGGCGCGTCGGGGGAGGAGTCGGACGGTCGGGGCCGGGCGCTGCGCGGGGTGGTCATGCCGACGATTCTCCGGGATCGCCCGCCGCCGCGGCCACCGGCCGCACCGGACCGCCGGGCGCCGGGGCGGCGGGCACCGGGGCGGGGTCCGGGCCGGGCGCGGCCGCCGGGTCGGTGCCGGGCATCCGGGCCGCGACCAGGACGGCGGAGAGGGCGGAGAGGATCCCGGCGACCAGCATCACCAGCGTCATGCCGTGCAGGTAGGCGCCGTGCGCGGAGGCGGCCAGCGCCGGGTCGCCGAGCCGGGCGGCGACCGCGTCGGCGGCGGTCACCGAGCCGCGGGCCAGCCGCGCGGCCGGGTCGGGCACGCCGCCGGTGTCGAGCCGGTCGCGGTACCCGGCGGCGAGCAGGGCGCCGAAGACGGCGACGCCGACCGCGCCGCCGACCTGGCGGAGCGTCTGGACCAGGCCGGAGCCGACCCCGGCGCGGGCGGGCGGCAGCAGGAGCAGCGCGGAGGCGGTCGCGGTGATCAGCACCAGGCCGAGGCCGGCGCCGAACAGCGGCAGCCACAGCGCCGTCCAGCCGTAGCCGTCGCCGGCCGAGGTGCGGCTGCCGAGCAGCAGGGCGAGGGCGGTCAGTGCCAGTCCGGCGCTGATCACCCCGCGCGGGGCGAAGCGGCGCACCAGCCGTTCGCCGAGCCGGGAGGCGACCAGCAGGCCGCCCATCATCGGCATCAGGCGCAGCCCGCTGCCGAGCGCGTCGGTGCCCAGCACGCTCTGGAAGTAGGCGGGCAGCACGAAGAAGCCGCCGAGCAGGACGACCGAGACCAGGGTGACGGCGACGGCGCACCAGCGGAACACCGGTTCGGCGAGCAGCCGCAGGTCCAGCATCGGGTGCTCCCGGCGGGCGCTGCGCCGCACCAGCCAGGCCAGCGCGAGCAGGGAGCCGGCCAGTGCGCCGAGCACCCGGGCGTCGTCCCAGCCGAGGTCGCCGCCCTCGATGACGCCCCAGGTCAGCGCGGACAGGCCGGTGACGGCGAGGAGCGCGGCGAGCGGGTCGAGCCGGGGCGCGGCCGGGTCGGCGGACTCGGGGAGCAGCAGCAGGCAGGCGACGGTGCCCAGCAGCACCAGCGGCACGTTGACCAGGAAGATCGAGCCCCACCAGTAGTGGCGCAGCAGCAGCCCGCCGACGATCGGGCCGAGCGGGACGCCGATCGCGGTCATGGTGGTCAGCAGGGCGGTGGCGCGGCGCTGTTCGGCGGGCGGGAAGACGGCGGGGACGATCGCCATCGACATCGGCATCACGAACGCGGCGGCCAGGCCCATCACCGTCCGGGCGGCGATCAGTTCGCCGGGGCCGGTGGCGAGCGTGCCGAGCAGCGAGGCCGCGCCGAACAGGGCGAGGCCGAGGACCAGGGTGCGGCGGCGGCCGAAGCGGTCGCCGAGCAGTCCGGCGGGCAGCAGGGCGGCGGCGAACACCACCGAGTAGGCGTCGACGATCCACTGCTGCTGCCCGGTGCCGATCTCCAACTGCCGGGCCAGGTCGGGCAGGGCGACGTTCAGCACGGTGATGTCGAAGCCGATGACGAGCACGCTGAGCGCGACCGCGACCAGGGCGATCCAGCGGCGCGGGTGGGGCGGGGCTTGGGGCAGGGCTTGGGGTGCGGGCATGGCGGACCTCCGAATGGCTGCATCTCTCGAATGACAGTAACTCTCAAAAGAGAGCGACCGTCAAGCGAAGAGCGGCCTGCGGGATCCCCGCCTCTGTTGTTGACGCGTTGTTGATCCCCCGTTCGCCCTCGCAGGGTGCTGAACATGTCACCGTAGGTGGGGAGTTCTCTGATGGGGTGTCAGAAGACCTGTCGGCCGGCGGGAGGTTTGTCGATGGAGTACGGCGCGGCGCGGTTCTGGGGCGGCGTGGTCGGTGTGCTGGCCGCGCTGGCCGTCATAGCCGGGTACCTGGTCGGCGGGGCCCGCCTGGTGTGGGCGGTCTCCGCGGTCGAGGTGCTGGCGGTGATGGCCTGGGTCGGCTACCGCTTCCGGGGGCGGGCCCACCGGCGGACGGCAGGCGAAGGGCCCGACGCGGCGCACTGCGAGCGCTGCCGTCGGGCCCGGGAGCGGCTGGAGACCAAGGCCCAGCCGGTTCGTCGCTGAGCGGGGTTCAGGTGGTGGCGCTGTACGCCACCAGCGAGACCCCCACGTACTGCACGATGAAGGCGCCCAGGGTGAGGGCGTGGAACACCTCGTGGAAGCCGAACCAGCGCGGTGACGGGTCGGGGCGCTTGAGGCCGTAGACCACCCCGCCGATCGTGTAGAGCGCGCCGCCGACGATGATCAGCGTCAGCACGGCCGGGCCGCCCTTGTGCAGGAAGTCCGGCAGGAAGAACACCGCTGCCCAGCCGAGGGCGACGTAGCACGGGGTGTAGAGCCAGCGCGGCGCGCCGACCCAGAACACCCGGAACGCGATCCCGGCCAGCGCGCCGCCCCACACCAGCCACAGCAGCACCTGCTGCCGCGCGCCGTCCAGCAGCAGCATGGTGAACGGGGTGTACGTTCCGGCGATGATCAGGAAGATGTTGGCGTGGTCGAGCCGGCGCAGCACCGCCTCGCCGCGCGGGCCCCAGGTGAAGCGGTGGTAGACCGCGCTCACCCCGAACAGCATCCAGGCGCTCACCGAGTAGACGACGCAGGCGACCCGCGCCGCCGTCGAGTCGGCCAGGCAGATCAACACGATTCCGGCGGCCAGGGCGGCCGGGAACATTCCGGCGTGCAGCCAGCCACGCCACTTGGGCTTCACGAGCTCCAGTGCATCCGCGGTCATGGGCAGCATCTTACGGAACCGTAGGTTACCCGCGCGTAGTTAAGTGGCCACTCTCACTTTTGTCCTCATTGGACAAATGAGGTTGCGTGATCAAGGTCTCTCCCGGGCATGCGTGGGGCACACGGAGACCACGAAACCGGACGCCATGGAGTAAAGATCTCGCCAATAGCGCCGAAGTGATGAAGAAGGGGAGTCCGACCGGGTCTACCGTGTAACCACCCTCAACCCCCGCGAAGCCGTCTCCTGGCCGAGATGGTGTGAAACGGAGCGATCGTGCCGCCTCAGATCTCTGCACTCGCCGAGTCCGCGCCCACCCGCCACCAGCGCCTGGTGGACTGGGTCAACGAGATTGCCGACCTCACCCGGCCGGACCGCGTCGTCTGGTGCGACGGCTCGGAGGAGGAGTACCACCGCCTCGCCGAGCAGCTCGTCGCCCAGGGCACCTTCACCAAGCTCGACGAGACCAAGCGACCCAACTCCTACTACGCGGCCTCCGACCCGTCCGACGTCGCCCGCGTCGAGGACCGCACCTTCATCTGCTCCGAGCGCGAGCAGGACGCCGGCCCGACCAACCACTGGAAGGCCCCTGCCGAGATGCGGGAGGTCTTCCAGGGCGAGGACGGCCTGTTCCGCGGCGCGATGCGCGGCCGCACCATGTACGTGGTGCCGTTCTCGATGGGCCCGGTCGGCTCCCCGCTGGCCGCCTACGGCGTCGAGATCACCGACTCCGCGTACGTCGCCGTCTCGATGCGCGTGATGACCCGGATGGGGCAGGCCGTGCTCGACCAGCTCGGCGAGGACGGCGAGTTCGTCAAGGCCGTGCACACGGTCGGCGCCCCGCTCGCCGAGGGCCAGGACGACGTGCCGTGGCCCTGCAACAGCACCAAGTACATCTCGCACTTCCCGGAGACCCGGGAGATCTGGTCGTACGGCTCCGGCTACGGCGGCAACGCCCTGCTCGGCAAGAAGTGCTACGCGCTGCGGATCGCCTCCACCATGGCCCGCGACGAGGGCTGGCTGGCCGAGCACATGCTGGTCCTCAAGCTCACCCCGCCCTCCGGCGAGGTGAAGTACGTGGCCGCCGCGTTCCCGTCCGCCTGCGGCAAGACCAACCTGGCGATGCTCCAGCCGACGATCCCCGGCTGGAAGGTCGAGACGATCGGCGACGACATCGCCTGGATGCGGTTCGGCGCCGACGGCCGGCTCTACGCGATCAACCCGGAGGCCGGGTTCTTCGGCGTCGCCCCCGGCACCGGCGAGGACACCAACGCCAACGCGATCAAGACCCTGTGGGGCAACACCGTCTTCACCAACGTCGCGCTCACCGACGACGGCGACGTGTGGTGGGAGGGCCTCACCGAGGAGCCGCCCGCGCACCTCACCGACTGGCGCGGCGACGACTGGACGCCCGCGTCCGGCACCCCCGCCGCCCACCCCAACGCGCGGTTCGCCGTCCCCGCCGCGCAGTGCCCGACCATCGCCCCCGAGTGGGAGGACCAGGCCGGCGTCCCGATCTCGGCGATCCTGTTCGGCGGCCGCCGGGCCACCGCCGTCCCGCTGGTCACCGAGTCCTTCGACTGGCAGCACGGCGTCTTCCTCGGCGCCAACATCGCCTCCGAGAAGACCGCCGCCGCCGAGGGCACCGTCGGCGAGCTGCGCCGCGACCCGTTCGCCATGCTGCCGTTCTGCGGCTACAACATGGGCGACTACTTCGCGCACTGGCTGAAGGTCGGCGCCGACGCGGACGCCGCCAAGCTGCCGAAGATCTACTACGTCAACTGGTTCCGGAAGAACGCCGACGGCCAGTTCGTGTGGCCCGGCTACGGCGAGAACAGCCGCGTCCTGAAGTGGATCGTCGAGCGGCTGGAGGGCACCGCGGCGGGCGTCGAGACGCCGATCGGCGTGCTGCCCGAGGTCGACGGCTTCGACCTGGCCGGGCTGGAGCTCTCCGACGCCGACCGCGAGCTGCTGTTCACCGTCGACAGGGAGATCTGGAAGCAGGAGGCCGCGCTCGTCCCGGCCCACCTGGAGCTGTTCGGCACCCACACGCCGAGCGAGCTGTGGGACGAGTACCGGGCGCTGGTCAAGCGCCTGGGCGACTGACCCGGCAGGCGGCGAAACGTTCGCCCCGCGTCCCGGAAGGGGCGCGGGGCGTCGTCGTTCCCGGGGCCGCTACGGCTGCGCGTAGCCGGCCAGGAAGTCGCCGATCCGGGTGACCGCGTCCGTGATGTCCTCCGGCCGGGGCAGGGTGACCAGCCGGAAGTGGTCCGGGTCGGGCCAGTTGAAGCCGGTGCCCTGGACGATCAGGATCCGCTGCGAGCGCAGCAGGTCCAGCACCATCTGCGCGTCGTCCTTGATCTTGTAGACCTGCGGGTCCAGCCGCGGGAAGGCGTACAGCGCGCCCTTCGGCTTCACGCAGGAGACGCCGGGGATCTCGTTCAGCAGCTTGTATGCGGCGTCCCGGGAGGCGAGCAGCCGGCCGCCGGGCAGGATGAGGTCCCGGATGGACTGCCGGCCGCCGAGCGCCGCGGCCACCGCGTGCTGGGCGGGCATGTTGGCGCACAGCCGCATCGAGGCGAGCACGTTCAGGCCCTCGATGTAGGAGCGGGCCCGGTGCCGGTCGCCGGAGAGCACCATCCAGCCGGAGCGGAAGCCCGCCACCCGGTACGACTTGGACATGCCGTTGAAGGTGACGCAGAACAGGTCCGGCGCCAGGGTGGCCAGCGGGGTGTGCTCCACGCCGTCGTAGAGGATCTTGTCGTAGATCTCGTCCGCGTAGACCACCAGCCGGTGCCGGCGGGCGAGTTCGGCGATCCCCTCCAGCAGCTCGCGCGGGTACACCGCGCCGGTGGGGTTGTTCGGGTTGATCACCACGATCGCCCGGGTGCGGTCGGTGATCTTCGCGGCGATGTCGGCCAGGTCCGGGTACCACTCGGCCTGCTCGTCGCAGCGGTAATGCACCGCGGTGCCGCCGGCCAGCGACACCGAGGCCGTCCACAGCGGGTAGTCGGGCGCCGGGACGAGCACCTCGTCGCCGTCGTCGAGCAGCGCGGTCATGGCGAGCTGGATCAGCTCGGAGACGCCGTTGCCCAGGTAGACGTCCTCGACCGACAGCCCGTGCAGGCCGCGCTCCTCGTAGTGCATGACCACGGCGCGCCGGGCCGACAGCAGGCCCTTCGAATCGCCGTAGCCGTGCGCGGAGTTGAGGTTGCGGAGGATGTCCTGGAGGATCTCGGGCGGGGCCTCGAAGCCGAACGCGGCGGGGTTGCCGGTGTTCAGCTTCAGGATGCGGTGGCCCTGCTCCTCCAGCCGCATCGCCTCGTCGAGTACCGGACCGCGGATGTCGTAGCAGACATTGGCGAGCTTGCTGGACTGGATGACCTGCATACCCGCCTACTTTACGGCCGCGTAACGCCGATCACCGAGTGCTGTTCGCCACCTGGACACGGACGGGCGAACCGCCCCGGGCGGTAGGGTCGCGGCGGACCGGCAGTGTCGGACCGACAGCGGAGGACCGACCGGGGGAGGGCCGGATGTTCGGGGCAGTGCTCGGAGCCCTGCTCGGACTGCTCGCGGGCGCGCCGCTGCGGGCGGCGGTGACGCGCTTCGCGGTGCCGTCCGGCGAACCGCCGCGCGCCTGCCTGCCCACCCCGCTCGGCCGGTGCGTCCGGCACGGCGAGCTGCTCGGCCCGCCGCCGCTGGCCGTCGAGGCGGCCGCCGCGGCGCTCGGCGCGGCCCTGGGCGCCTGGGCGCCCGCCCGCTGGCTGCCGGTCCTGGTGTGGCTGGCCCTGTTCGGCACCGTGCTGGGCTTCGTGGACGCCGCGGTGAAGCGGCTGCCGGACGCGCTGACCCTGCCGCTGTTCCTGGGCACCGCCGTGCTGGTGCCGCTCACCGACCACGACCCGGCGGTGTGGCGGCGCTGCGCGCTGGCGGCCGGCGGCCTCGGACTGCTCTACCTGCTGCTGGCGCTGCTGGGCCCGATGGGCCTGGGCGACGTCAAACTGGCGCCCAGCCTGGGCGCCGTCCTGGGCCTGGCGAGCTGGCGGGCGGTGTACGCGGGCCTCCTCTACACCTGGGTGCTCGCCGCGCTGTGGGCGGTGGCGCTGCTGGTGCTGCGCCGGGCCGGGCGGCGCAGCGAGCTGGCGTTCGGCCCGGCGATGCTGCTGGGCACCCTGGCGGCGGTGCTGGCGGCGGCCGGAAGCTGACCGACGGGGCGTCAATTCCCTTGCGAGGAAAGGCGGGTGGCCCCACCATCGGGCCATGGCATCGGATTGGCAGTACCAGTCGCCGGGGAGTCCGGCGGCCCGTCCCGGTCCTGACCGGGTCCGCATCAACGCCCTGCTGATGCTCGTGTCGGCGGTGCTGGCCGTGGGGGCGCTCGCGCTGCCCTGGGTCGGCCGGGGCGGGCAGACCATCTCGGCCTTCGAGTTCATCGACCACGCCGACGACGTCGGGGACGGCCCGATCGACCACGCGGTGACCGCCATGCAGGTGGTGCAGTGGAGCGGCATCGCGCTGGCCGTGCTGTCGGTGCTGTGGCTGTTCGCGCCGGGCGTCCGGCTGGCCGGGACGGCGCTGCTGCCGGCCCTCGTCCTGTTCGGCGCCGCCGCGGTGGCCCTGGAGGAGCTGTACCGGGCGCTGGACGACGCGGGCCGGTACGCCCCGTCGCTGAGCCCCGGCGGGTACCTCACGGTGGTGGCCGCGCTGGTGGCGCTGGCGGCCGCCGCCCGCGGCCCGGGGCTGCAGCGCCCGGCCGGCTGACCGGGCCGACCAGCTGACCGGGCCGTCCGACCGGGCGGGACACGGCCGGACGGGACACGGCCGGGCCGGCCGGGCCGGAAATGGGCGGGGCCCGCCGTACCCCAGCGGTACGGCGGGCCCCTGTGCGTGCACCTACCCCACCCTCAAGGAGCGGTGCACTGGCTCTGGTGCTACTGCATGTTGTGCGCGAAGGCGCCGACGTTGTTGGAGAAGTCGTTGCCGTTGTTGGCGTCCCAGTTGGTCGACCAGGTCATCGCGCCGCGGATGGTCGGCCACTTGGCCGGCGGGACGAAGCTGCCGCAGTGGTTGCCGGTGGCCAGGCAGTCCAGCGCGTTGTTCACCACGGTGGAGTTGACGTAGCCGCCGCCCGCCGCCTTGGTGGAGGCCGGGACGCCGATGCCGACCTGGTCCGGACGCAGACCGCCCTGGATGTGGGTGCAGACCTGCGCGGTGATGAAGTCGATGGTGCCCTGGGTGTACACCTTGCCGTCGCAGCCGTTCATGCCGCCCGAGTTGTAGAACTGGGTGTTGACGACGGTCAGGATGTCCTTGGTGGCGAGCGCCAGCTGGAAGTACGCACCGGCGGTGGAGTACATGCCGATGGTCTCGGGCGCCATGGTCAGGATGAAGTTCGGGCCGACCTTGGCCGCCAGGGTGTGCAGCGCCTGCGCCATGTAGGTGGAGTTGACGCCGTTCTCCAGGTCGACGTCGATGCCGTCGAAGCCGTACTGCTGGATCAGCTTGTAGGCCGAGTCGGAGAACGCGGTGGCGGCGGCGGAGCTGCCGACCGAGATGGCGCCGTTCTGGCCGCCGATGGAGAGGACGACCTTCTTGCCGGCCGCGTGCTTGGCGGCGATGTCGGCCTTGAAGTCGGCGTCGGTGTAGCCGCCGAGCTTGGTGGCCAGCGCCGGGTCCAGGGTGAAGGAGATCGCGCCCTGGGTGGTGGTCGCGTCGGCGAAGGAGACCGCGATGATGTCGTACGCGGACTGCACGTCGCGCAGCTTCTGCACGGTCGAGCCGTTGTCGAAGTTCTGCCAGTAGCCGGTCAGGACGTGCTTCGGCAGGGTGCTGTTCGACGGCGGGTTGCCGGTGCTCGACGAGGCGGACGGCGACGGCGAGGAGGACGCCGAGGCGGAGGCCGACGGGGAGGCGCTCCGCGAGGGGGAGGCCGACGCGGACGGCGAGGCGCTCCTGGACGGCGAGGCGGAGGCCGACGGCGAGGCCGGAGTGGCGGACGGGGTCGGGGAGGCGGTGCCGCCCGGCCCGATCAGCTGGATGTCGTCCGCGTAGTAGGTGGGCTGGCCGTACCACCCGTGCACGTACAGGGTGACGCTGGTGGTGTTGGCGCCGGTGGTGAAGCTGGTGTTCAGCTGGTTCCAGGCGCTCTGCGCCGACCAGGTGGACGGGTCGGTGCCGCCGGTGCCGCGGGCGCCCAGGTAGACGTACTGGCCCTGGACCCAGCCGTTCAGCGTGTAGGACGTGTTGGGGAGGACGGAGACGGTCTGGGTGCACTCGGCGGTGTCGCCCGCGCCGGGGGTGGCGGCCAGCGCGCCGGTGCCCGAGTGCACGGGGGTGGAGACCGCGGCGGTGCTGCCGACGCAGGACCAGCCGGCCAGGCCGGAGTCGAAGCCGCCGTTGTTGACCAGGTTGCCGACGGCGGCGTTCGCGCCGCCCGCGGTCAGCGCGAGGCCGGTGCCGGCCAGGGCGATCGCGGTGGCGGTGGCGAGGACCGCGGGCATCTTGTTGCGGCGCCGGTGGGACGGCTGCTGCAGGGTACGGGCCATGACAGGCTCCAGTGCAGGGGAGTGGGGGTACGGGGTGTGGGGAGGCACGCTGGGGAGGTCGGAGGAGAGCCGCCGCGGTGGGGGTCGCGGCGGCTCCGCGTGGGGGAGGGTCCGCTGTGGTGCTGACCACACGCTGGACTAGACCAATGGCGAGCGTCAAGACCCGGAATCCGGTTTAGGGGCGGTTTAAGGATTCGGATACCGTTCCGTAGCTTGTCCCGTGCGCGCACCGTGACAAGACCGGTACCTGCGGTTTTGCTGCCGGTAAACCCGGGCGGAGTAGGCTGCCGCAGGGATTTCGCACCCGGAGCAACCAGTACGGAGAGGCCGTTCACGATGGGTCTGCGCGATGTGGTGGAACGGACGCCGGGGCTGCGCACCCTGCTGGACCGGGCGTACCGGCTCTACGGCCGCCGGGTCGAGGTGCACCTGGCGAACACCCCGCACCACATCGGCGTGATCCTGGACGGCAACCGGCGCTGGGCCAAGGCCACCGGCGGCACCACCGCCTACGGGCACCAGCGCGGCGCCGACAAGATCAGCGAGTTCCTGGGCTGGTGCGAGGAGACCGAGGTCCGGGTGGTCACCCTGTGGATGCTCTCCACCGACAACCTGGCCCGTCCCGCCGGGGAGCTCGTCCCGCTGCTCGGCATCATCGAGGACACCGTCCAGGGCCTGGCCGGGGCCGGCCGCTGGAAGGTCCACCCGGTAGGCGCCCTCGACCTGCTGCCCGCCCGCACCGCCGGGGTGCTCAAGCAGGCCGCCCAGGAGACCGAGCACGTCGACGGGCTGACCGTCAACGTGGCGATCGGCTACGGCGGCCGCCAGGAGATCGCCGACGCCGTCCGCTCGCTGCTCCAGGAGCACGCCGGCCGCGGCACCTCGATCGAGGAGCTCGCCGAGGTCCTGGACGTCGAGCACATCGCCGAGCACCTCTACACCAAGGGGCAGCCCGACCCGGACCTGGTGATCCGCACCTCCGGCGAGCAGCGGCTGTCCGGTTTCCTGCTCTGGCAGTCCGCGCACAGCGAGTTCTACTTCTGCGAGGCGTACTGGCCGGCCTTCCGGAAGGTCGACTTCCTCCGGGCGCTGCGCGACTACCAGCTGCGCAACCGGCGGATGGGGCGCTGACCGCGGGCCGGGGGCGCTGACCGCGGGTCAGGTCCACCTACCCCCGGGACGGGTGGGAAAACGTTCACCCGTGGTGATCCCGCCGTTCGCTCCGGCGCGAATGCGGGGCCCCTCGCCTGGGAACACTCCCTTCAGACCGTCCCCCCGGCCAGCGGGGCCGCGGGGACCGGTGGGCCGCGGGTGACGTCGGGTCACCCGCTCTGGAGGGCTAGTGGTCAGTTCCAAGAGCCGCCGGACACCTGACCGGCGCACGTACGTCCTCGACACCAGCGTGCTCCTGGCCGACCCCCTCGCGATGACGCGATTCGAGGAGCACGAGGTGGTCCTCCCGGTCGTCGTGGTGACGGAGTTGGAGGCCAAGCGGCACCACCCGGAGCTGGGCTACTTCGCCCGTCAGGCGCTGCGGATGCTCGACGACTACCGGGTCCGGCACGGGCGGCTGGACGAACCGATCCCGGTCGGCGAGCTCGGCGGCACCATCCGGGTCGAGCTGAACCACTCGGACACCTCGATCCTCCCGGCCGGCTACCGGGTCGGCGGCGGCGAGGCGGACACCCGGATCCTCGCGGTGGCCCGCAACCTGCAGGCCGAGGGCTACGACGTCACCGTCGTCTCCAAGGACCTGCCGCTGCGGATCAAGGCGAGCTCGGTCGGCCTGCTGGCCGAGGAGTACCGGGCCGAGCTGGCGATCACCTCCGGCTGGACGGGCATGACCGAACTGCACGTCCCCGCCGACCAGGTGGACCAGCTGTTCGCCGGCCAGGAGCACGCCCTGCAGGTCGAGGGCGCCGAGCAGCTCCCCGTGCACACCGGCCTGGTGCTGCACTCCGAGCGCGGCCGGGCGCTGGGCCGGGTGGCCCCCGACGGCCGGGTGCAGCTGGTGCGCGGCGACCGCGAGGCGTTCGGCCTGCGCGGCCGCAGCGCCGAGCAGCGGGTCGCCCTCGACCTGCTGCTCGACCCGGAGATCGGCATCATCTCGATGGGCGGCCGGGCCGGCACCGGCAAGTCCGCGCTCGCCCTGTGCGCCGGGCTCGAAGCCGTCCTGGAGCGCCGCCAGCACCGCAAGGTGATGGTGTTCCGCCCGCTGTACGCGGTCGGCGGCCAGGAGCTCGGCTACCTGCCCGGCAGCGAGGCCGAGAAGATGGGCCCCTGGGCGCAGGCGGTCTTCGACACCCTCTCCGCCGTCACCACGCCGGACGTGATCGAGGAGGTCATCTCCCGCGGCATGCTGGAGGTGCTGCCGCTCACCCACATCCGCGGCCGCTCGCTGCACGACGCCTTCGTGATCGTGGACGAGGCCCAGTCGCTGGAGCGCAACGTGCTGCTCACGGTGCTCTCCCGGATCGGCCAGAACTCCCGGGTGGTGCTCACCCACGACGTCGCCCAGCGGGACAACCTGCGGGTCGGCCGGTACGACGGAGTGGTGGCCGTGGTCGAGAAGCTGAAGGGCCACCCGCTGTTCGCCCACATCACGCTCACGCGTTCGGAGCGCTCCCCGATCGCCGCACTGGTGACCGAGATGCTGGAGGACATCCAGCCCTAGGCATAACGGGACACAACGGGGCAAAGGGGCCTGGCGCATAGCGTCAGGCCCCTTCGCTGTCAGTCGAACTGACGTCGCCTCGACGGCCCGCCGGCCAAAGCCGCAGGTCGAAAAGTTTGTGAGATCCGCCACGGCACAGGGAATTGCGTAGACATACCCGCGTGCGGCATGGTGAGGGTTCTGTCAGGCCCCGCGTACGGCAATGCACGCCCGGCAACTCCGGTCGGCGGGCGCACAACTGAACACCGCAGAGCCGTGCGCCGCTCGATCCAGTCGCAGTCCGGGACACCCGTCCGGGAGGCGGTTGAGCCAGCGCCTCCCGTGACCAGCGTTCGACGGAGGCCAGTGCCAGGGGCAGATACGCGCCCGTACGGTCACAGGACGGGCGACGCTGGAAGGAAACCATGTGACTCGGATCTCGGTCCGGGGAGTCGCTGTCGTCTCCGCCACCGCGGTGACCGCCGTCGGTGCCGTCGTGGGCGCTGCCTCCGGCAGAGGTGGCCA
>NZ_JBHUWH010000159.1:0-15678 GCF_042670125.1 Kitasatospora sp. NPDC057198
GTGCGCGATCTGGCACAACCGAACCACCGGCCGACCCGTCACCCGCTCCCTGATCGCCTACGACCACTGACCGACTTCGGAACTACTCGTCTAGCAGCTCCAGAGGAGGTGATCATCGCAGGCCCTGCCATGCGAGAGTCGCTCATGAGATACACAGTTCGCCCGCGTGCGCTCCGGTGCTCATGCTACCTATGAGTTCATGACGTCCACACACCGAATCGAGGCTCCCTCATCCGAGCTTCCGGCCGCGGTCTTCCTGGCGCTGGCTGAGGAGTTCTTCGACAAGCAGGGACAGCCCATCCCGTTTCACCTGCCAGCCAAGACGAAGCCTCAAGACGATCCGTTTGATCGCCATGTGGTTGCAGTCCTGAAGCGGAAGTTGGCCAAGGATCTGGTCGTACTCATCAGCGGCCAGAACACGAGCCCCGACCTGGTGGTGGCCCGACCTGAGGAGTATCAGCTTCTCGTCGACGGCGGCGCAGACTTCAACACCACAGCGATCATGGCGCTCGAGGTGAAGAAGGTTGCGCCAACAAAGTCCGGCCAACCATCCCGAACGTCCAGCATGGACTTCAACTCGACTCCGCCGTGCAGCACAGTGCGCGTGTACTCCGACAAGGGCATGCCCTTGATCATCCCTGCCTACTATCTCATTTCCCTTCTCGCCCGGAGCGGCGATGAGCCCGAGCTGTACTACACCGACAGTCTTGCACTCGTTCCGGGTTCAGCTCTTAGCGAGGACACCGAGCTGTACGACGAAATCACGGGCGAACGTACAAAGCTGATCAACCTAGGGTCGTATGGAGATGGCGCCGATCGGCAGAGGCCGATGCTGATCTTCTCCAACCCTCTTGGATGGTCCTGGATGGCCGGACAGGCCACTTTGATCAGCGACCGGTCCGGCCTCGATTCCGAGGTGGGAGAACTTAGGTACGTCCGCGAAATCTCGCGTGAGACGACTGCAGGCAAGGTGAATACCTTCTTCTGCTACCGCCTAGAATCTCTCAATCCGCCATTTGAGGAACCGGCCAGGAACCCCTTCCCGCTCCCGAGCGCGCGTACAGAGAAGACAAGTCCACGAGGGCATTTCAAGATTAACCTGCGACGCGAAGGTCTTTTTTAGACTTGACCCCGAGGGCGGCAGCGGCACGAACCACTGCCAGGTCAGCCTCTGCCGCCAGTGAGTCAACCGTCTGACTATTTGACGGGAGCGTGTGCAATGCAAGAACCGATCCCCGCACCACTGACTCCACATCAGAATAGCCAACTTTGATTCCAGCGTTCTGACATTCCAAAAGTCCAGACACTGCACGTCGCTCGGCTTCCCCCACTGAAGTCGCAGCAGGAACCTCATGGCCAGGAAGACGACAGACAACAATGGAGTCCAAGTTTGACGGGTCCGCAGCAGACGACTTGATAGTGCTCGTGCTCATTTCCGCCTTTACTGGCTGAACTGCGGTGACAATCAATCCTGCCATCTCGAGGGCCCGGACTAGCTCCTTCCAACCGTCAATACGGGCCTGGTGGAACGTGAAGGCTAGAAGGCCATGCGGCTTTAGAAGCCTGGCGCACTCCTTCCACACGGCCTCAATGGCCCGCCCGAACTCAGCCGGCTTGGCCGACTGCACCTCTTCCGAGTGCCGAGTAGTTGTGGTATCTACAGGGTACCCGCCGAAAGGCTTCAGGCCCCGCAGCCATGCGTGGAAAAAGTCCGCAAGCTCGCTGTAGTGGACGTTATCCATGAATGGGGGGTCAGTGATCACCAGGTCGACTGAATCAGCAGGAAGGTCGAACGACGTCGAAGATCCAGAGCTTACGTACGCGCTGGAAACACCTTCCGAAAAATCGCGAGAGTCGCCAAGCTCGAATTCCAAAGATCCCGAAAGGCCGAACTGGCGCTCGGGCGAACCGGACACCATCACGAGATCATGCGGCCGACGCTTGTATTCCCATGCGCGAATGATCCGCGACTGATACAGCGTCGAGAATGACCCCGACGACGCGAGTGTCCCCCAGGGATGAGCCTCGAGCGGCGTACGTTCCGGCTTCAAAACGTGGTTAGAGAACATGTGCCGAACAGCGCCAGTTCCTTCGCCCTTGAAAGAGCAGAACACGTTATTAAACTCAAGCACTCCTGAAAAGAGTGCAACGAGCGCTTCACGCTCCGGACTCGGCTCCAAGTCACGGATAGCCGCACCCAGCACGCCCAGACTGTAAAGCTGGCGCGCGTTAAAGAACTGCTCCCAACTGCGATAAT
This sequence comes from Kitasatospora sp. NPDC057198, assembly GCF_042670125.1. Lineage (NCBI taxonomy): Bacteria > Bacillati > Actinomycetota > Actinomycetes > Kitasatosporales > Streptomycetaceae > Kitasatospora > Kitasatospora sp. NPDC057198. The sequence continues at coordinate 2,258 of NZ_JBHUWH010000159.1, forward strand.
TCCATCGAATGGCCTGCCGCGTGTTATTCCCATCCTCAAGTTCCCCGACGGGAAGGACCAGCTCGTCGCGCCGCAGAGCAAGTCTTTTCTCTGCATCAGCATAGAGCTCCAAGTCGAATTCGTCGATCGGCCCGTATACCCGCGAACCATCGGCCGCCAGAACCTGTTTAGCGTACATGCGAAGAGCCGGAGGGCGCCCGTCAAGCGCGTCAAGAACTTTGGATGAGTGACCGCTTGAACAGGTCATAGTGGCACGGTTCACCGACCCAGATATATCGGCCGTACGGCCGCAATCCTGACAAGTAAGCTTGTCATCCTCGACTACATTTACCAGAACAACGGCGTGGCAATGCGGGCAGGTTGCGCGAGCAGTCGGGTACTTCTTGGGGTAGGCGTGCTGCGAGAATACATAACGACTAAACAGCTCAACCGGAGCCGTCTCGGCCGGGCACTGAGGGCAGGATGCAAGCGCTACCCAGAAATAATAGAGAACTGGGCGGCCATGCTTGTCCCTGTGAAGCTCATCAATCTCCTTGCGAACCTGAGATTCGACCTTCTTGAAAGCCCTGTCCAATCGAGTGCGATCCCAGCGAGCCAGCGCCTGCCGCTGGACAAGGGTGGCCACGGGGTTGATATCCCTACCGATAACCCTGGCTCCTAGCTTGGCAGCCTCGGCAAGAGTCGTGCCAGAGCCGGCAAACGGGTCACACACCACAAGATCTGGGAGGCGAAGTTCTCCGCTGTAAGCCACAATCGCTTCTTGCTCGGTCTCCGACACAGCTGAAGCGAGAATTCCCCGAAATACAGAACCCAGACGCTGCGCCCACCACTTATGCGTATGTGTCGCGGGCCGGTGCACCTCCTTGCGCCAAGACTCGCGCTCGGCAGCTGCAGACACGAGCTCCGCCGGGAACTGCACCTCCAGGGCAGTCACAGGTGGCACCGAGGTCCGGACGACCCGCGTCGGAGCCTCCCCGAAGGCAGTCAACATGCTGTCCTGCTCGAAGATCGTCAATTCATCCTCCAGATCCTGCACCAGTATCCCTGCTCGCTTGGGTAACGTTGAACCAGCTTCACGTCTGACCTTCATGAGTCCAGTCAGAAGAGACCCTGCGAGGTAGTGGACGACTGAAGGTTGACAAGGCTCCGGTGGGCGCAGTTCCCCAGATCAGACCGGCCGTCGCCGCTCTGCTGCCCCCGATCGGGGCGCTGAGGCGACGCAGCAGCGGCCAGAGGGGGAGGTAGATCGGCGCCAGGGGTGCGGGGAGAAGGCGCTTGGCCAGCCAGACCCGGTTGCGGGCGGCCATGCGGTAGTAGGTGGCTTGGCGGGCCGGGTCGTGCGGGGGTGCTGGAGGACCATGTCGGCGCGGTAGTCGATCTGCCAGTCGACGTCCAGGGCGCGCCAGGCGAAGTCGGTCTCCTCGTGGGCGTAGAAGAACAGAGTTGGGAACAGGCCGACCCGGTCGATCACGCTCATGCGGATGGCGTGGCCGCCGCCGAGGAAGATGGTGACCTCGCCGGAGAGATCGGGCCGGAGGCACCGAGGGGGCGTGTCGGCGCTGGGTGAACCCGATCTCGTCCGCGATCTGGAAGCTGCCGATGACCAGGCGCGGGTTGTCCTCGACTGCTCCTGGATCAGCCGGAACGTATCAGTGTTGGGCAGCAGGCCGTCGTCGTACAGGACCACCAGGACGTCGATGCCGCCCAGCTCGCGCAGCCGCTCCACGCCGGCGTTGTGGCCGCCTGGGATGCCCAGGTTCTCCGGCAGCTCCACTGCGTCCACCCTGTCGGGCAGCTTCACGCCCTGCCCAGGACTACGGTCCGGACCCGGCTGTCGTCTTCCTGGGCCTCGACCGAGTCTAGAAACGCCAGCAGCTGCATGGGCCCGTTTCCCGTGGTTAGCAACACTACGCCCAGCGTGACGCCCATCGCGCCCGATCCCAACTCGAGGAACTTCATGATCACATCGACACCGCATCCGGCGGCAGGCCGCCACTGCGCTAAGACCGTGTCCTACGTGGTGGTGGCACGTTGGTCGGGGCATGGGGCGAGGTACGTGGAGTTGTGCTCAGCAGGAACTTGATCCGGACGAGCCTCGCTGAACCCGAGCCAACTCCCACCCAGCAATGCACGTCAGCCATGTCGTTGCTCTTCCTGGCTGCGGGACCGACGCTGTCCTCGCACTAGCCGACGAGGACGGCCTCGGTAGCGTCGGTCTCCTGGCACCGCAACCTCTCCGGCCGCTGGTAACTGGACTGTCGGGCGGATGGCCGCTCAGAGCTCAGTAGCCGTGGTTCTCAAGCTGCGCTGTGGCCTGAGCGATCAGCCCGGCCAGTTCTTGCTGAACCGACGGCAGGCGCATCTGGTGCCACGAGGTCGTCCGGCTCTGCCAGAGGAACTCCCACCGATCAGTCCCGTACTGCTGGAGCTCGATGGCGAAAGAGGCATAGCGGCTCTCTACTCTGGCTGCCAACACTGCGCGGATCGCCGTCTCCGGATCCTCCACGTGGGACACCCACAGCAGGCTGTCCACGCCTACGGCATTCGGCGGTCGCTCCGGCCAGGCGTGTCCTCCCAGCAGCCTGGTTGACTCGAAGATCCGGTTCTCCTCGGTGCTCGCCTCATCTCCGCGCGCGAAGTACTCGTCGGCGAGGTCATTGAGAGCATTCTCCATCGTCCGCTCTGTCGCTTGCTGGTCTCGCTGGTGTTCCCGGAGCATGTACTCCAAGTCGGCGAGCCGCAGGAGCCTCGATTTTGAGGGCTCGATCGGCAAGTTTTGCTCGAGTTCCAGCCAGGTGCGTAGCTGGCTGGCGAACTCGGCCATGGTAAGGCGGCTAGCCTGCGTGACCTGTGTCGCAGCTTCCAGCACGTGCCGGAGCCCGCTGATGCTGGGTGTGTCCTGCCACTGCCGGAGGGAGTAGACCTCCTCATCCGCACGAAGGGGGCCGCCCGGCGGGTAGGGACCCTCTCGGCGCGCCACCACATACAGCGTCTGCGCCAGACTGTAGACGTCAGCGCCCGCGCCTACCTCGCCCGTGCCCGCGCCAGCTGTGTACATTTCCGGGGCCATGAAACCTGCAGGGCCCACCTTCTCTTCTGGGTGGGTCGGGCCGGCGTCTCCCCAGTAGGCGATACCGAAGTCCGCGAGCACGGGGCCGCCACCGTGCCAGAAGAGGTTGTCCGGCTTGATGTCGCGGTGGTAGATGCGCTGGCTCTCGAGTTCAGCCAGGGTGTCTGCGAGAACTACGAAGGGGGCGACGACATCCTGCAACGTCTCCACCCGCTCAAGGACGTCCCTGAGTCCTTCCGCGAGAGGCATGACGTACCACTGGGGGCGTTCCTCGTCGACTCGGTCGATGTCCAGGACGGGTAGAACACCGGGAGTCGAGGTCATGCCGTTCATCCGGCGGGCCTCTGCGAAGAAGCGCTGCTGCCGTGCTTCTCTCTGGTCAGCGAGGAACTTAAGGACTGCCTCTTCCCCAGTGCCTGCTCTCCTCGCCCGACGGACAAAGGGCTTGCCTGTCGGGAGCAACGGTCCCAGGTTCTGCCAGCCCGGCACCGAAGAGCTGATCGCAGTACGGCGCGGCCCGCGCGGCCTTTCCTTTTTTCCCATCGCTCCACCCTAGAGAGTCGCACCGTCAGGGCGCAGGGTCCGTGGCCGTCTGTTACCGCCGGTTCGGTGCGGGCGCGAGTGGATAGGGCTTTCGGAGGTCAGGTGAGTGCAGTCGTCAGACGGCTGGGGGCGGGGAGTCGTTGGCGCAGCGGAAGACGGTAGCGGAGTTGCTCGCGGAGGCGCTCTTGGCCAAGCGACAGGCCACGCTCACGCAGACCAGGGCCGGGCAGGCGACCCCTACGAAGCCCGCTGCGACGAGACTGCCACGCACACCCCGCCAGCCTGATCCTGCCGCCGAGCACGTCCGGCTGCTGGTCGCCGGGGAAAGCTTCTCGCCAAGGAAGACGCCGCTAAGGCCAAGGAGGCGGCCCGAATCGAGGCTGACCTAGTGCTCTGGCCGAGAACGTTCACCGGGGTGCAGCCAAGCCGAGGCCCGGGCTATGGTGATCGTCGGTGCCAGCGACGGTGTTCGGGGGCCCCACATGGCCGAGACTTACGTGCCGGGACCTGAACCGGACTGGGAGGAAGCTCCGTCGTATCAGGGCGGAAAGCGCAACCCTGCGTTCCAGCAGAGCATGTGGGAGTTCGCCGCGAACTCGTTTCGAGTGGTGGCAGGACTGCAGCCGCCGTTGAAAACGCTCGCGGCGCGACTGCGGCTGACGCTCGAACGGGGCTGGGAAGACCTGGGCTGCGTGGATATCGCCATGTTCCGCATCGGGGACACGGACTTCGCCCTCAGCGAGCTCGAAGTAGCACCTGTCCGATACACCGTCGTCTTCGTGAGGCGCTCGGTGGAGGACGTGGAAGCAGCGCTGGACACCCTGCTCGGTGCTCTGGGCATCGGCCGCGAGGCACTGGCGTTCCGTGGCAGCGTGGAGACGGGCTTCGACAACTGCAACGGCTGGCCCAGGTAAGAGGGCGGCCGTCCGGATTCGCCGCTCACGCAGCTTCGGACAGTGGCCTCCCTCCCCATCGGAGGCCCTTCTCGCTGCGGATACGGGCGCGTTCCTTGCGTTGGGCGGCCAGGACGTCGGGGTGGCGAGCGTTGGCGTTGCGCCAGCGCAGGTAGGCGTGCAGCGCGCGGGTCTGGACCGTATGGTTCGGATGGTTCGAGTTGGCGAGGGTGAACTGCCGCAGCGGCCCGAAGTGCGCCTCGATCGGGTTGGCCCGGGAGGTGTTGGTCGGGGTGAAGCAGAGGTGGACGTTGTTGTTCTTCGCCCAGCGCAGGATCTTCTTGCCGTTGTGGGCGAAGAGGTTGTCCAGGATCACGTAGACCGGGGCACCGTCCGGGCGCGCGGCCCGGATCGATCTGAGCGCGGCCAGGGTGTTCACAGTCCCCTTGCGGCGCCTGTTCACGCCCCACAGCGTGTCGTCTCCGATCGAGTAGCAGCCGTGGAAGTACGTCACGCCATGGGTCCGCTTGTAGGTCGCCGGCAGCCGGTCGAGCCCACCCTGTTCGACCCAGCAGCTGCCAGCGGTGGGGCGGATGCCGAGCGGGCCGAACTCGTCGAACGCGAACGTCCGGTCCGGGAAGCGTTCCAGGACGTGCTCGATCCGGTCGAGCTTGGCGTCGTAGTCGGGGTCGGTGGACTCCTTCCACGTCTTGGTGCGCTGGACCTGGGCGCGGTGGTCTCCCGGCACCCGCACGACCGGGAGCCGATGCCGCCGATCGTCGACTTCGACCCGGCCCGGCCCGGCCCGGTTCAAGATCGCCGCGGACACCGCCGTCGTCAGCCCGCTCGATAGCCGCCCCGACCTGCTGCATGCAGATGGACCCGTTCGCGTTCGGGCGCCTGATGCGCGAGCTGTTCACCGCCATGGGCTACGAGACCTGGCGTACCCAGAACTCCCGCGATGACGGCCTGGGCGCCGTCGCCGTCCGGCGCGACCCGGTGGGCGTCACCGTGATCGCCGTCCAGGCCAAGCGGACGAAGAACGTCGTCGGCCCCGAGGTCGTCCGGGCTCTGCTCGGCACTCTTCAGGACAAGCAGGCCGCCCGCGGCGTCCTCGTCACCACCTCCTGGTACGGCAAGATGAGCCGGGAGATCGCCCACCGCAACGGCCAGCGCCTCGACCTGATTGACGGCCGCAACCTGAAGGCCCTGCTCCTTGAACACCTCGGCATCGACGCCCTGATCGGTCTGCCCAAGCTGCCACCCGGCTGGCACCCCGACGACGTTTCCTGAAAGTGCCGCACGAGCTGCACAACGCCCATCAGGGCGTGACCGACAACGGAAAGACCATTCCACGAAGCTGGGCACCACCGGCGAGCTGGCCACCATGCGCTGGGGGAAGCTCAGGTGTTCGGGCACGAACTCAGACCGCCCGTTGTAGGTTTGGCCCAGTCATCAGCGCGGCCCGCCGGGCTTCCCTCCCAGGACATGCCCCCACCCGCACGAGTCACTTCGTGCTGCCTGGGAGCATGTCTTGCTGTTCCGCGACTCCGCGTCCGCGGTCGCCGCCGAGAGGCTGGCCGGATCACTGTTCGTGCGCCTCATCGACCAGTTCGTCCACCAGCACGGCCACAAGCCCGGCCCGTCCGAGGTGCGCTCCTGGGAGATGAGCATCCCCGAGCTGACCAACGCCCTCCTGGACGTCGGGCTCGGCGCGGTCGAGGTGCTGCTCGAGTACTCCCTCCCGCTGAACAGCAAGCGCGCGGACGTCGTGCTCGCCGGGGTCCACCCGGTCACAGGCGAGCCGTCGTACGTGGTGGTCGAGCTGAAGCAGTGGAGCAGCGCGCTGCCGGAGGACGGCGAGCCGCTGCTGTGCCGGGTCGACGCCTACACCCGGCCGGTGCTGAACCCGATCGAACAGGCCCGCGGCTACTGCGACTACCTCGTCTCCTTCAACGGGGCGCTCGCCGAGCACCCCGAGCGGATCTCCGGGGTGGCCTTCCTGCACAACGCCACGGAGTTCGGCGTCCAGGGCCTGTACGAGGTGCCGCAGGACGAGCGCGGCCGGCTCTTCACCGCCGAGCGCCGCGGGGAGTTCGTCGAGTACCTGCGCTCGAAACTGAGCCCAGCCTCCGGCGCCCAGGCGGCGGACCTGCTGCTCGCGGGCAAGACCGCCCCGTCCAAGCAGTTGATGGCGGTCGCCGCCGACGAGGTGCGCGAGCGCGAGCAGTTCGTCCTGCTGGACGAGCAGCGGGTCGCCTACGAGCTGGTGCTGCGCGCGGTGCGCCGGGCGCAGCAGTCCGACCACAAGCAGGTGGTGGTCATCACGGGCGGGCCGGGCACCGGGAAGAGCGTGATCGCGCTGTCCCTGCTGGGTGACCTGTACCGGCGCGGCATCACGGCCTTCCACGCGACCGGATCCAGCTCGTTCACCACCACGATGCGCCGGGTCGCCGGGGCCCGGAAGCGCCAGGTGCAGGAGCTGTTCAAGTACTTCAACAGCTTCATGACCGCCGAGCGCAACGGGATCGACGTGCTGATCTGCGACGAGGCGCACCGGATCCGGGAGACCTCGGCGAACCGCTACACCCGGGCCACCGAACGCACCGGCAAGCCGCAGATCGAGGAGCTGATCGACGCCGCCCGGGTGCCGGTGTTCCTGCTGGACGAGCACCAGGTGGTCCGGCCGGGCGAGATGGGCACCGTGGCGCAGATCAGGGCCGCGGCCGCGGTGAAGGGCCTGGAGTGCCAGGTCGTCGAGTTGGACAGCCAGTTCCGCTGCGGTGGCAGCGACGCCTACCTGCGCTGGGTGGTGCGCCTGCTGGGCCTGGAGCCCGGCGGCCCCGTCGGCTGGGAGCCCGACGGCAAGGTCGTCCTGGAAGTCGTGGACACCCCGCAGGAGTTGGAGGCGTTCCTGGAGGCCCGGCGTGCGGAGGGCTACGGCGCCCGCATGTCGGCCGGGTACTGCTGGAAGTGGACCACCAAGGTCGCCCCGGGCGACCCGCTCCCGCTCGACGTGCACATCGGCGACTGGGCCCGACCGTGGAACGTCTACGGCGACCGCTCGATCGCCGGTGCGCCCCCGGCCGCGCTGTGGGCCACCGACCCGGCAGGCTTCGGCCAGGTCGGCTGCGTCTACACCGCCCAGGGCTTCGAGTACGACTGGAGCGGCGTCATCCTCGGACCGGACCTGGTATGGCGCACCGACTACTGGACCACCGACCGGACGGCCTCCAAGGACCCCGTCTTCCGCAAGTCCACCAGCGACGCCGACATCGACCGCCTGATCCGCAACACCTACAAGGTGCTGCTCACCCGCGGCATGATCGGCACCATCGTGTACTCCACGGACCCGGAGACCCGAGCCAAACTGCGCGAACTGGTCACCGGGCAGCGGACGGAACGGATCGAGGCGGGGCAGAGTAGCCGCGGCTGACCGCCGACCGCACGCGGCTGGCGCCGGCGGTCAGACGGTGGACGGCGAGCTCGCGGACTCTCGGGGCTCGCCGTGGAAGACCTGGTCGGCGTGCCACTTCCGGTGCCGGTCCGCGACCGGGAGGACCCCCGGCTGCGGGCCGATGACCGGACGGCCGACCAGGGCGAGCACCTGCTGCCTGCTGGCCTCGCCGCGGCCGACGAAGCGCTGGGAGACCAGGACACGGTGCCCCTCCCCCAGCCCCAGCACGCCCTTGTCGAAGAGCTTGTGGTGCAGCAAGCACAGGCATAGGCCGTTGTCGACCTCGTCCGGCCCGTCGAAGGACCACCACCGCACGTGCGCCGCCTCCAGCCCGACCGCGCTCGCGCCCAGCATTCCGTCGTAGCCGCAGAACGCGCACTGGAACTCGTAGGCGGTCAGCACGAGTTCACGCATCCGCCCGCCCCGCTGCCGCCGCGCCGCCCGCTCCCTCGCCCCGCCCCACACGTCCCCGGCCAGGCCCTCGGTGTCGGCCAGGTCCAGGTCGAGCCCGACCGCCTCGCACAGGTCGGTGTGCAGCGACGGCGGGAAGTGGAGGTCCAGCAGCACCCGCGCCAGCCGCCCCAGCAGAGCCGGATCCCTCCGCAGCGCCGCCCGCAACTCCGGTACGAGCCGCCCGGTCGCGCCGCTGGAGCGCAGGACCCCCACGCCGGTGCCCGGACTCCCCGGCCCCTGGTCGGTCCTGACCTCCCACACCCCGTCGCTGACCAGGCGGTGGAAGGGGTAGGCGGGAGTGGTCGCACGGGACGGCCCGTACTCCTCCAGCAGCCGCTTCAACTCGCCCTCCACCGCGCTGTATCGCAGGTCGCCGTCGGCGTCGCGCTGGTAGCAACCCAGCGCGTACAGCAGCAGCAGCGGTTTGTGTGGCGCCCGAATCCCGTTGCTCGTCCACTGCCTCAGCTTCGCCACCCGCTCCAGCCAGTCCATGCCGACACAGCGTATTTCGGAGACTCCGACGCGGGACGAGCACCGGCCAAGTAGCAGAAGGACACGTAGCTGGCGCTGGCCATCAAGCGCTTCTTCTCCAGGCTCTGCGACCGTTCGTCGGAGGAGTAATGCCTGGATTCGGTCCCGTGACGCCGGGTGGACGGCCGCACGAGGTGCAGAACCGGTCAGTTCCGGCCAAGAGCAGCCGGCTGCCGCCCAGCACCGGCAGGGCACGACTCGTACTGCCACAGGTTCACACTGGACTGTGCGTCCACCGGAACTCCGGAAGGAGGACGCCATGCACGGCACCGGAACGATCTACAAGCGGTGCGGATGCCGCGATCCCCTCACCGGTCGGCAACGCGGCAGCGCCTGCCCCGGACTGAAGCGGCGCGGTCACGGCTCCTGGTACCTAGCCCTCCCCCAGCCGGCCACGGCCGCCCACCGAGCAACCCGGCTCCGCCGCGGCGGCTACCCCACACGTGCGGCCGCCGCCCACGCTCTCGCCCGACTCCGTGACCCCAAACTCGTCAGCTCAGGCGCCCTGATGTCCTGCACCCAGTGGCTCGGCCACTGGTACGCCACCGTCGAACCACACCTGCGCGCTTCCACTGCCCGCGGCTACCGCAAGCACCTCCAGCAGTACCTGGTCCCGCTGCTCGGACGCGAGCTGCTGTGCGAACTGACCCACGACCGCGTCCAGCAGGCGTTCGACACGATCGTCCGCCAGCACCAGGACGCCGGGCGGCCCATCAGCGGCAACACCCTGCGCCGCATCCAGGCCACCTTGCGCGCCGCACTCAACGCGGCCATCCGCCGGGGCATCCTCACCGCCAACGCCGACCGCTACCTCGACCTGCCCCGCACTCCGCGCCCGCACCCCGTGGTGTGGACCGACGCCCGCGTGGCCGAGTGGCTGCGCACCGGGCAGCGGCCTGCCGTCGCCGTGTGGACACCCACCCAGACCGCCACGTTCCTCGCCCGCATCAGCGACCACCGCCTCTACGCCCTCTACCACCTGTATGCACTACGAGGAATCCGCCGCGGCGAAGGCGCCGGACTGCGCTGGTACGACATCGACTTCACCGCCCGCACCCTCACCATCACCCGACAGCTCCAGCAACGTGAGCGAGGCCGCCTGGAGGTGTGCCCGCCCAAGACCGCGGCCGGCGATCGGACTATCGCCCTCGACTCCGGCACCATCCACATTTTGGTTACACACCGTAGCCAGCAACGGTTGGAGAAGATCGCCGCAGGCGAACTCTGGAACGAATCCGAATACGTATTCACCGATCGCTACGGACGTCCCCTGCGCCCCGACCACATCGGCCACACCTTCCAGACCCTCGTCCGCGCCAGTGGACTGCCACCCGTCCGCCTGCACGATCTGCGCCACGGAGCAGCAAGCCTCGCCCTGACCGGCGGCTGCGATCTGAAGGTCATCCAGGCCCAACTCGGCCACTCCACCATCGTCACCACCGCGGACACCTACACCTCAGTCCTCCCCCAGACCGCCCATGACGGCGCCGAGGACACCGCCAGAGTCATCATCGACGCCGCCCGAACGATCTCCCGCAACATCCGACACCAGCCCAAACGCCACCACCGCCGCACGAAGCCCCGGTCAACAGCCCACGCTGCCACCAGAACTCCCGTCGCGGCATAGTCGATTGATGGCCCTGCAGCTCTCCCACTGCCCCACCCGGGGCCCACCACCGACTCATCACCGATCCGAACAGCACGAAGGGCGCTCTCACCGAGGGGAGAACGCCCAGGTCAGGAGGCATTTTGGACTAGCGGGCCGCCAGGGGTTCGAACCCTGAACCTACGGATTAAAAGCGACCGAACAAATGGGTCCGCCCTCGTCCACCCCCGGGTCAGGGGGGCCCGTCCCCGCTCCGTCCCCGCCCCGTCCCCGCTCCGGCCCGAAGAACGACGGTTGGTGGGAGCATCGCTATCGGTGACCAGCAGCGATATGGAGCAGGGAACTCGAAGCCATCGGATCTTCCAACAGCAGGGGCGAGGTTTCCCTCTCCCCCGATTTCGCCCACCAACAACGTACCCGACAAAGGACGTTGACGGCCCGCCTCGCCTGGCGACCGAGTCCGGTCTTCCTCCTGTCCCGGCCGCTCCCGGGCCAGGAGAAGAGCGGTCAGTCCGTCGGCGTCTCGGCCGCGGACAGGTCGCCGACCGCGCCGGTCGGGCCGTTGTGGATAGCGCGGGCGACTTCACCCTGCCAGCCCGCCGGAAGGTCGTCGTAGGCCATGCCGGGCAGGCCAAGGTAGCTGCCGGCGTAGCCGGTCGGCAGGATGCCTTTCTCCTCTAGGCCGATCAGGTACGCGAGGAGGCGGTTGCGGCCGGCCTGGGTGAAGTCCTCGTCGGTCGCAGGGACCACCCCGGCCCTGTCGAGGATGAAGTGCCAGCTGTCGATGGCTCCCACCACGGTGGCGGCCTCGGGGAACAGCGGCACCTCCGCAGGGCGGAGAAGCACCCAGGGTTCGAGGGCGCGGGCGACGGGCTCGATGACGCGGATCGTCCGGGGGGCCTTGCCTTGGCGGATCTGGACGTCGTACTCGGGAGCGCTGTTGGCGAGGTCGGTGGAGACGGCGACGGGGTGCAGCGGACGGCCACCCGCGGGCTCGTGGTGGGTCAGGTTCCCGGTGTTGAGGGCCGCGATCTCGGTCATGCACAGCCCGGCGTTGATGGCGAGCTGTGCCAGCGCTTCGTCGGCGGGGCCGAGTGCCTGCGCGGTGGCGAGGACGGCGTGGGCTTGTTCGTCGGTCAGGATGCCGGCCTTCATCGTGGACGTCTCCTTGGGGTTGGTGAACGGGTGCCGGGCCCGTAGAAGGGGTTCTACAGGCCCGGGGTGGTCTCAGGTGGCGGAGGGGCCGGGCAGGGCCGGGATGGCGGGTAGAACGAGCGCCTGGAGGCCCTGGTTCCACATGTGAAACTGGTGGCCCTGGGGTCGGAAGTAGCGGGCCCGGTGCTCGGGGTGCAGCCACAGGTGGCGGACGGCTCGGCTGATGGAGCTCTTGTTACCCCGCCACCTGGGCCCGCCGGGCGCAGCGTGCTCGGCGGCGCTGGCGGTGACGTCGTTGAGGGAGTGTCCGTTGTGGTCGAGGACGTGGGCGATCTGGAAGTCGGTGCTGTAGGGGGCGGAGTCGACGTTCAGCAGGAGCGCGGCCGCGTGGGGGTGCTCCCGGCGAATCAGGGCAGCCAACGCAGCAGCGACGTCGGGGGCGAGCAGGTTGAGGAGGTAACGCGCCCGCGCGCGTCCCGGCAGGTGCCTGATCGGCAGCTTCTCGCCGTGGACCAGGAGTTCGAGCAGGGTCTGCTCGGCGTCCTTGAGCCAGAGGTGTTCGGCGTACGGGTACGGCTCGCGGCGCCAGAGCCGGAGGGGGCGGGAGGGCGGCAGGATGTCCGGGCCGGTCCACATCGAGTGGAACAGCGGTCCGTGGTCGGTCCGTTCGAAGTCGATGCAGGCGATGTCGGGGGAGAACTCGCGCACCACGGTGCCGAGGTACTCGTAGGCGGTGGCCGCGAGGGCGGCCTGGGCCTCGCTGAACTGGTAGTGGGCGGTGTCGTAGGCGTCGGTCGCCGTGCTGGCGAGGTACGGCCCGGGGACGGTCGGCGTGAGCAGGGGGCGGAGCGGGGCCATGGTGGGCCTTTCGGGGAGGAGAAGCGGGCCCCGGGGTGGCCAGGCGGCCCGGGGCCCGGCGGGTCACTTCGTGGCGAGTTGGCGGTCAGCGAGGTGCTTGAGCGCCTTCGACAGGGCGATGGAGGCGCGGACCTGGATGGAGGTCGGGCGGTTGTCTGGGTGGCAGTAGTCGGCGAAGTCCTGCGCGAGGGCCGTCAGCTGCTGCAGAGCCACGGGGTCGTGCGCGGGGATGGTGAGGGTCCAGGTGGAGGCGTCGATCTGGTGCTTGGTGCCGGCCTGGAGGGCGAGCCGCAGTCGGTCGGTGGTCTCGTCGCCGGTGAACTTCTGGGAGGTGCGGCCGTTCTCGTCCGCCCAGCGGCAGAACGCGGCGGGCAGGGTCAGGGTGAGCCGCGTGGTGGCGGGGGCGTGCTGGGCGGCCTGTTCGGCGTAGGCGCGGGCGTAGCCGAGGTACTGGAGGGCGGCGGAGGTGCCGAGGGTGCGCAGGGCCCAGTCGTAGCCGCACGCGGCGTGCTGGTGGTGGCGGCGGGCGGTGGGGCCGAGGGTGGCGTCGTCGGCGGCGGCGCGGTGCCGGTCGCGGGCGGCTTCGATCTCTTCGGCGGTGGGTGGCTTGAGCTGGGTCACGGTGTCCTCCGGGTGGGCGGGGCGGGTTGCGGCCCTGCTGTGGTTGGGGGTGGTGGGGCGTTCGCCGCCCGACCACCCCAACCTCTCCAATCCCAGCCACTATGGGCACATCAACTACCTTTGCTTTCAAGGTAGTTGACTCTCCTCGCGCATGCATCCACGCGCCAGCGCACCGCCAGGCCCCTGGCCCTGGGGTTCGATGCGGCGAGCGACAGAGGCTGCCCGCCGCATCAG
>NZ_JBHUWH010000160.1:0-15639 GCF_042670125.1 Kitasatospora sp. NPDC057198
GCGCGAGGCGCTCGCCATGGACCCGCAGCAGCGCCTGCTGCTGGAACTCTCCTGGGAGGCGTTCGAGCGGGCCGGCATCGACCCGACCGCTCTGCGCGGCAGTGCGACCGGCGTCTTCGTCGGCGCCTCCTCGTCCGGCTACGGCGCCAACGCCCCCGAAGAGCTGGAGGGCCACCTCCAGTCCGGCATCGCCCCCAGCGTCATCTCCGGCCGGGTCGCCTACACGCTCGGCCTGGAGGGCCCGGCACTGACCGTCGACACCGCCTGCTCCTCCTCGCTGGTCGCCCTCCACCTCGCCACCCAGGCGCTGCGCGCGGGCGAGTGCACCCTCGCCCTGGCGGGCGGCGTCACCGTGCACGCCACCACCTCCTGGCTCGCCTGGTTCAGCCGCCAGCAGGGCCTGGCGGCGGACGGCCGCTGCAAGGCGTACTCCGAACAGGCCGACGGCATGGGCATGGCCGAGGGCGCGGCCGTCGTCGCCCTGGAACGCCTCTCCGACGCCCGGCGGCTCGGCCACAAGGTGCTGGCCGTGGTACGGGGTTCGGCGATCAACCAGGACGGTGCGTCCAACGGTCTGACGGCTCCGAACGGTCCGTCGCAGCAGCGGGTGATCCGGGCGGCGTTGGCGAACGCGGGTCTGTCCGCCGCCGAGGTGGACGTGGTCGAGGGTCACGGCACCGGTACCCGGCTGGGTGACCCGATCGAGGCGCAGGCGCTGCTGGCCACCTACGGCCAGGACCGGCCGGCCGAACGGCCGCTGCTGCTCGGCTCGTTGAAGTCCAACATCGGACACACCCAGTGGTCCTCGGGCGTCGCCGGCGTCATCAAGACCGTACTGGCCCTCCAGCACGAGGAACTGCCGCGCACCCTGCACGCCGAGGAACCGACCTCGCACGTCGACTGGGAGTCCGGCGCCGTCCGCCTCGCCACGTCGGCCGTCCCCTGGCCGCACTCCGACGAACAGCCCCGGCGCGCGGGCGTCTCCTCGTTCGGCATCAGCGGCACCAACGCGCACGTGATCATCGAGCAGGCCCCGGCGGTGGCGGAGACGCCTGCTGCGGAGCGGGTGTCGTTGCCGGTGGTGCCGGTGGTGCCGTGGGTGGTGTCGGGCCGGTCCGCGGCGGGTCTGGCCGGTCAGGCGGAGCGTTTGGCGGGCTTGGTCGGTGAGGACCTCGCGGACGTGGGTCTGTCGTTGGCGGCTTCGCGTGCGGCGTTGGAGCACCGCGCGGTGGTGCTGGGTGTTGATGCTGGTGAACTGGCCGGTGGGCTGCGGGCATTGGTCGAGGGTGTGGAGGTGCCCGAGGTCGTTTCGGGTGTGGTGGGTGGTGCGGGAAAGCTGGGGTTCGTGTTCACGGGGCAGGGTGCCCAGCGGGTGGGCATGGGTCTGGGGCTGTATGAGGCGTTCCCGGTGTTCGCGGAGGCGTTCGACGCGGTGTGCGCGGCGCTGGCCGAGCACCTGGACGGCTCTCTTGCTGCGGTGATCCGCGGCGAGGGGGACATCAACGGGACGGGGTGGGCGCAGCCCGCGCTGTTCGCCGTTGAGGTGGCGCTGTTCCGGCTGTTGGAGTCGTGGGGTGTCGTTCCGCAGGTGGTGGCGGGGCACTCGATCGGTGAGCTGGCGGCCGCGCATGTGGCGGGTGTGTGGTCGCTGGACGATGCGTGTGCGGTGGTTGCCGCGCGTGGCCGTCTGATGCAGCAACTGCCCACCGGTGGGGCGATGGTGGCGGTGGAGGTGACGGAGGAGCGGGCGTTGGCGGCGATCGCGGACCGTCCGGGTGTCGGCATCGCCGCTGTCAACGCGCCCACCGCCGTGGTGATCTCCGGCGTCGAGGCGGAAGTCCTGGCCGCCGCGCAGGAGTTGGCGTCCGAGGGTGCGCGCACCAAGCGCCTCCAGGTCTCGCATGCCTTCCACTCGCCGCTGATGGAGCCGATGCTCGCCGAGTTCGCGCGCATCGTGGAGTCCGTCTCCTACCGCGCGCCCCGGATCCCCTTCGTGTCGGCGCTGACCGGCGCCTCTGTCACCGACGAGGTCACCGACCCGTCCTACTGGGTCCGGCACGTCCGCGAGGCCGTCCGCTTCTCGGACGCCGCAAACGCCTTGCGCGCAAACGGCGTTCGGACGTTCGTGGAGATCGGTCCGGACGGTGTGCTGTCCGGCATGGGCCCCCAGACCGCCACCGCCACCGCCACCGCCACCGACCCCGCCGTCTCCGACGAGGCGTGGATCGCACTTCTGCGCCGAGGCCGCGACGAGCCCCGGGCCCTGCTGACCGGTCTCGCCAAGGTGTTCGTCCGGGGTGTCCCGGTCGACTGGGCCGGGCTGTTCCCCGGGGCCCGGCGGGTGGACCTGCCGACCTACGCCTTCCAGCACCAGCGCTACTGGCTGACGCCCGTGCAGGGCAGCCGGGCCGAGGACCTCGGGCTCGGAACGCCGGGACACCCGTTGCTGGGGGCGGCGGTGACGCTGCCCGCGACCGGTGGGCTTGTTCTGACCGGTCGCCTCTCGGTCGAGCGGCAGCCGTGGCTGGCGGACCACGTGGTGGCCGGCCAGGTGATCGTGCCGGGCGCGGCGTTGGTCGAACTCGCGGTGCGGGCCGGGGACGAGGCGGGCTGCGGACGAGTCGAGGAGTTGATCGTCGAGGCTCCGTTGGTGCTCCCCGCACGGGGCGCGGTCCGGGTGCAGGTGACGGTGGACGGCCCCGAGGAGTCGGGCCGTCGGGCTGTCGCGGTCTACGCCCAGCCGGAGGACGCGGCATCGGAGGCGGAGTGGACCCGGCACGCCACCGGCACCCTGAGCACTACCGTCCCGGCCGAAACCGAAGGGCTGTCCCAGTGGCCGCCGGTCGGCGCCGAGGTGCTCGACCTGGACGGTTTCTACCCGGCTCTCGCCGCCGGTGGTCTCACCTACGGCCCGGCGTTCCGGGGCATCCGGGCGGCCTGGCGGCGCGGTGACGAACTCTTCGCCGAGGTCGCCCTCCCGGAGGGCGTGAACGTCGCCGGGTTCGGTCTGCACCCGGCGCTGCTGGACGCCGCCCTGCACGTGATCGTGGGGACGGGCGAGCGCCGGGACCGGCTGGAGGTGCCGTTCTCCTGGGCGGACGTCGAGCTGCATGCCACGGGCGCCGCCGCGGCCCGGGTCCGGGTGGTTCCGGAGCGGACCGGGGAGGGCCTCGCCCTGACCCTGGCCGACGCGTCCGGTGCGCCGATCGCCACCGTCGGCTCGCTCGTCCTGCGTCCCTTCACGGCCACCGCCGAGGCGGCGGACCGGGACGGGCTGTTCGGCGTCGAATGGATCACCGTTGAAGCCAAGTCGCCTTCTGGTCAACTGACTTGGGTGTCGCTGGGCGGTGGCCTTCCGGGTGCGGAGTCGTACGCCGACCTGCCGGCCCTGCTGGCGTCCGGTGCCGTTCCTGAGTTGGTGGTGGCCAAGGTGGCGACCCCGGCCGGGTCGGACGTTTCGGCTGGGCCGGACGTTCCGGAGGTCGCGCGCGGGCTGGTGGCGGACGTGCTGGGTCTGGTGCAGGAGTGGCTGGCGACGGAGGAGTTCGCCGGTTCCCGGCTGCTGCTGGTGACCGAGCGGGCCGTGGACGCGGGCCCGGAGGTGGCGGTGGAGCCCGCGGCGGCCCCCCTCTGGGGGCTGGTGCGGGTCGCGCAGGCGGAGAACCCCGGGCGGCTGCTGCTGGCGGACCTGGACGGCTTCTCGGACGAGGCGCTGTCCGCGCTGCGCGAGGGTGCGGCGTCCGGCGAGCCGCAGTTCGCCGTCCGCGCTGGTCAGGTGCGGGTGCCGCGCCTGGCCCGGCTCGCGGCGGGGCTGCCCGCCCCGGCGGAGCGGGTGTGGAACCTGGACTTCGACACGCGCGGCACCCTGGAGAACCTCACCCTGCGCGGCACCGACAGCACGCCCCCGCTGGGGGCGGGCCAGGTCCGGGTGGCGCTGCGCGCGGCGGGCGTCAACTTCCGTGACGTGCTGAACGTGCTGGACATGTACCCGGGCGACGCGGGCCGCCTGGGCCTGGAGGGCGCGGGCACCGTCCTGGAGGTCGGACCGGGCGTGACCGGACTGCGGGCGGGCGACGAGGTGATGGGCCTGTTCGCGGGGGCGTTCGCCACCGAGGCCGTCACGGACCACCGGCTGCTGGCCCCCGTCCCGCCCGGGTGGACGACGGCCGAGGCGGCCGGTGCGCCACTGGTGTACCTGACCGCCTGGTACGCCCTGGTCGAGCTGGCCGAACTGCGGGAGAACGAAAGGGTGTTGATCCACGCCGCCGCCGGTGGCGTGGGCATCGCGGCACTCCAACTGGCCCGCCACCTGGGCGCGGAGGTGTTCGCCACCGCCTCGACCGCCAAGTGGCCGACCGTGCGCGGCCTGGGCGTCGCCGCCTCCCACCTCGCCTCCTCCCGCACGACGGACTTCGAGCCGGCCTTCCGGGCCGCGTCCGACGGCCACGGCATGGACGTCGTCCTGGACTCGCTGGCCGGCGAGTTCGTGGACGCCTCGCTGCGACTCACCCACCCCGGCGGCCGGTTCGTCGAGATGGGCAAGACCGACGTCCGCGACCCCGCGCAGGTGCGGCGCGAACACGACGTCGCCTACCGGGCGTTCGACCTGCTGGAGCTCGACCCGGACCTGATCGGCCGGATGCTCCGCACCCTGACCCGCCTCTTCGCGGACGGCGCGCTGCGCCCGCTCCCGGTCGCCTGCTGGGACGTGCGGCACGCGGTCGAGGCGTTCCGCTTCCTCAGCCAGGCCCGGCACACCGGCAAGGTCGTCCTGACCCTGCCCCGGGCCGACAGCCGCTCCGACAGCCGGTCCGACACCCGTCCCGGCACGGTGCTGGTGACGGGTGCGTCGGGTGCGCTGGGCGGTCTGGTGGCCCGGCACCTGGCGGCGTCCGGCCGGGCGGAGCGGCTGTTGCTGGTGTCGCGGCGCGGCCGTGCGGCCGCCGGGATGGCCGAACTGGTTGCCGAGATACGGGAGTTCGGCGTCGAGGTGGACGTCGTGGCCTGTGACGTCGCCGACCGCGCCCAGCTCGCCGAGGTGCTCTCCGGCGTCCCGCTGACGGGCGTCGTGCACGCGGCGGGCGTGGTGGACGACGGCCTGACCACCGCGCTCACCCCCGAACGGGTGGACGCCGCGATGCGCCCGAAGGCCGATGCCGCCTGGCACCTGCACGAACTGACCCGCGGCCTCGACCTCGACCTCTTCGTGCTGTTCTCCTCGATCGCCGGCGTCTGGGGCAACCCGGGCCAGGCCAACTACGCGGCCGGGAACACCTTCCTGGACGCCCTCGCCGCCCACCGCCGCCGCCTCGGCCTCCCCGCCACCTCACTGGTGTGGGGCCCGTGGGAACACGGCATGACCGCGAAACTCGGCCGCGCCGACTGGCAGCGGATGGCCCGGCAGGGCCTGCGCCCGCTGCCCGCCGCCGACGGCCTCGCCATGCTGGACGCCGCCCCCCGCACCGCCGCCCCCCTGGTGGTGACCGCCAAGCTCGACCTGGCGGCACTGCGGCGCTCCGGCGACGTCCCGCCGTTCCTGTCCGGCCTGGTCCGGTCCGGGCAGGCGGTCCGACCCGCCCGCCGTGCGGCCGACACCCCCACCGCCGACAGCCGCAACGCCCTGGCCGACCGCCTGCGCGCCCTCGGACCCGCCGAACGGGCCGAAGCGGCAGTCGAGTTGGTCGCCACCCAGGCCGCCCTGGTGCTGGGCATGGCCGGACCGCAGAGCATCGAGACCGCGCGGACGTTCCGCGACACCGGCTTCGACTCGCTCACCTCCGTCGAACTGCGCAACCGCCTCAACACCGTGACCGGCCTGCGCCTGCCTGCCACCGCCGTCTTCGACTACCCGACCCCCGCGGTCCTCGGCGCCTTCCTGCTGGCCGAACTCGTCGGCGACACCGCCACCGACACCGTGGCGGTCGAGACCGCGGCCACGGCGGGCGCCGCCCTCACCGACCAGGACCGGATCGCCATCGTCGGCATCGGCTGCCGCTTCCCCGGCGGCGTCGCCTCCCCGGACGAGTTCTGGGAACTGGTCGCCGCCCGCCGCGACGCCGTCGGCCCCTTCCCGACCGACCGCGGCTGGCCCGCCGACGTCCACGACCCGGATCCGGACGCCATCGGCAAGAGCCTGGCCGGCGAAGGCGGATTCCTGTACGAGGCAGGCGAGTTCGACGCCTCGTTCTTCGGGATCAGCCCGCGCGAGGCGATCGCCATGGACCCGCAGCAGCGCCTGCTGCTGGAGACCTCCTGGCACGCGCTGGAGGACGCGGGCATCGACCCGACCGCTCTGCGCGGCAGCGCGACGGGCGTGTTCGCCGGCCTGATCTACCACGACTACCTGCCGTTCGGGGCGGCCTCCGAGAGCGTCGGCGGTGTCGAGGGCTACCTCGGCACCGGAGGCTCCGGCGGCGTGGCCTCGGGCCGGGTCTCCTACGCGCTGGGCCTGGAGGGCCCGGCCGTCACCGTGGACACGGCGTGCTCGTCCTCGCTGGTCGCGCTGCACCTGGCCTGCCAGTCGCTGCGCTCGGGCGAGAGCAGCCTGGCGCTGGCCGGCGGTGTCAACGTGATGGCGACGCCCGGCACCTTCATCGACTTCACCAAGCAGGGCGGCCTGGCGTCGGACGGCCGCTGCAAGGCGTACGCGGAGTCCGCGGACGGCACCGGCTGGGGCGAGGGCGTCGGCGTCCTGGTTCTGGAACGTCTCTCGGACGCCCTGCGCAACGGCCACAACGTCCTTGCGGTGGTGGCCGGTTCGGCGGTGAACCAGGACGGCGCCTCCAATGGCCTGACCGCCCCGAACGGTCCGTCGCAGCAGCGGGTGATCCGGGCGGCGTTGGCGAATGCGGGTCTGTCCGCCGCCGAGGTGGACGTGGTCGAGGGCCACGGCACCGGAACGAAGTTGGGTGACCCGATCGAGGCGCAGGC
Source organism: Kitasatospora sp. NPDC057198 (assembly GCF_042670125.1). NCBI lineage: Bacteria > Bacillati > Actinomycetota > Actinomycetes > Kitasatosporales > Streptomycetaceae > Kitasatospora > Kitasatospora sp. NPDC057198. The sequence goes on from NZ_JBHUWH010000160.1 coordinate 6,931, forward strand.
GCTGCTGGCGACCTACGGGCAGGGACGGCCGTTTGAGCGGCCGTTGCTGCTGGGGTCGGTGAAGTCGAACATCGGGCATGCGCAGGCTGCGGCCGGTGTCGCGGGTGTGATCAAGATGGTGGCCGCGATGCAGCGCGGCGTGGTCCCGGCGACGCTGCACGTGGACGCGCCGTCCTCGCACATCGACTGGGAGGCGGGCGCCGTCCGCCTGGTCACCGAGGCCCAGTCCTGGCCGGAGACGGGCGAACGCCCCCGGCGCGCGGGCGTGTCCTCGTTCGGGTTCTCCGGCACCAACGCGCACGTGATCATCGAGCAGGCCCCGGCGGTGGCGGAGACACCTGCTGCGGAGCGGGTGTCGTTGCCGGTGGTGCCGGTGGTGCCGTGGGTGGTGTCGGGCCGGTCTGCGGCGGGCTTGGCCGGCCAGGCGGAGCGTTTGGCGGGCCTGGTCGATGAGGACCTCGCGGACGTGGGTCTGTCGCTGGCGACCGCACGTGCGGCATTGGAGCACCGCGCGGTGGTGCTGGGCGCCGACGGCGAGGAGCTGCGGACGGCCCTGGCGGCGTTGGCCGAGGGTGTTGAGGTGCCCGAGGTCGTTTCGGGTGTGGTGGGTGGTGCGGGAAAGCTCGGCTTCGTGTTCACCGGGCAGGGTGCCCAGCGGGTGGGCATGGGCCTGGGGCTGTATGCGGCTTTCCCGGTCTTTGCGGAGGCGTTCGATGCGGTGTGTGCGGCGTTGGCCGAGCACCTGGACGGCTCGCTCGCCGCGGTGATCCGCGGCGAGGGGGACATCAACGAGACGGGGTGGGCGCAGCCCGCGTTGTTCGCCGTCGAGGTGGCGCTGTTCCGGCTGTTGGAGTCGTGGGGTGTCGTTCCGCAGGTGGTGGCGGGCCATTCGATCGGTGAGCTGGCGGCTGCGCACGTCGCGGGTGTGTGGTCGCTGGACGATGCGTGTGCGGTGGTCGCTGCGCGTGGCCGGTTGATGCAGCAACTGCCCTCCGGTGGGGCGATGGTGGCGGTGGAGGTGACGGAGGAGCGGGCGTTGGCGGCGATCGCGGACCGTCCGGGTGTCGGTATCGCTGCCGTCAACGCGCCGACCGCCGTGGTGATCTCCGGCGTGGAAGCGGAAGTCCTGGACGCCGCGCAGGAGTTGGCGTCCGAGGGGGCGCGCACCAAGCGGCTCCAGGTCTCGCACGCGTTCCACTCGCCGCTGATGGAGCCGATGCTCGCCGAGTTCGCGCAGGTCGTGGAGTCCGTCTCCTACCGTGCGCCCCGGATTCCCTTCGTGTCGGCCCTGACCGGCGCCGCTGTCACCGATGAGGTCACCGATCCGTCCTACTGGGTCCGGCACGTCCGCGAGGCGGTCCGTTTCGCCGATGCCGCAAACGCCCTGCGTGCGGCCGGTGTTCGGACGTTCGTGGAGATCGGCCCGGACGGCGTGCTGTCCGGCATGGGCCCGCAGACCGCCACCGGGACCACTCCCGCCGACGAGGCGTGGATCGCACTGCTGCGCCGGGGCCGCGACGAGCCCCGGGCCCTGCTGACCGGCCTCGCCAAGGCGTTCGTCCGGGGCGTCCCGGTCGACTGGGCCGGGCTGTTCCCCGGCGCCCGGCGGGTGGACCTGCCGACCTACGCCTTCCAGCACCAGCGCTACTGGCTGCCCTCCAACACCGCAACGGTGGACGCGGCCGGGCTCGGCCAGTCCCCGACGCAGCACCCGCTGCTGGGTGCGGCCGTGTCGCTGCCGGCGACCGGTGGGCTTGTTCTGACCGGACGCCTGTCGCTGGCCGCCCAGCCCTGGCTGGCGGACCACGTGGTGGCCGGCCAGGTGATCGTGCCGGGTGCGGCGCTGCTCGAACTCGCGGTGCGGGCCGGGGACGAGGCGGGCTGCGACCGGGTCGAGGAACTGCTGATCGAAGCCCCGCTGGTGCTCCCCGCCGAGGGCGGCACGCGGGTGCAGGTGACGGTGGACGAGGCGGACCACGCCGGACGGCGGGTCTTCGCGGTCTACTCGCAGCCGGAGGACGCTGTACCCGGGGACAACTGGACGCGGCACGCCACCGGCACCCTGACCACCGGCACCCCGGCCGATGTCGAAGGGCTGTCCCAGTGGCCGCCGGTCGGCGCCGAGGCGCTCGACCTGGACGGTTTCTACCCGGCCCTCGCCGCCGGTGGTCTCGCCTACGGCCCGGCGTTCCGGGGTGTTCGGGCGGCCTGGCGGCGCGGTGACGAACTCTTTGCCGAGGTCGCCCTCCCGGAGGGCGTGGGCGTTGCCGGGTTCGGTCTGCACCCGGCACTGCTGGACGCTGCCCTGCACGTGATCGCAGGCACCGGCGGGTCCGTCGGCCGTCCGGAGATCCCGTTCGCCTGGTCCGACTCGGTCGTGTACGCGGCGGACGCGGTGGCGGCCCGGGTCCGGGTGGCCCCGGCGGCTTCGGGCGAGGGCGTCTCGGTGACCCTGGCCGACGCGTCCGGCGCACCGATCGCCACCGTCGGCTCGCTCGTCCTGCGCCCCGTCGCGGTCGCTGTCGAGGCGCCGACCCGTAGCGACCTGTTCGGCGTGGAGTGGATTCCTGCCCCCGCCAACCCCGCCTCGCAGCAACCCACTTGGGTGTCGCTGGGCGGTGGCCTACCGGGTGCGGAGTCGTACGCCGACCTGTCGGCCCTGCTGGCGTCCGGTGCCGTTCCGGAGTTGGTGGTGGCCAAGGTGGCGGCCCCGGCCGGGTCGGACGTTCCGGAGGTCGCGCGCGGGCTGGTGGCGGACGTGCTGGGCCTGCTCCAGGAGTGGTTGGGGGCTGAGGAGTTCGCCGGTTCCCGGTTGCTGCTGGTGACCGAGCGGGCGGTGGACGCGGGTCCTGAGGTGGTGGTGGAGCCGGTGGCGGCTCCGGTGTGGGGGCTGGTGCGGGTCGCGCAGGCGGAGAACCCCGGACGGCTGCTGCTGGCGGATCTGGACGGGTTCTCGGACGAGGCGCTGTCCGCGCTGCGCGAGGGTGTGGCGTCCGGTGAGCCGCAGTTCGCCGTGCGTGGTGGTCAGGTGCGGGTGCCGCGCCTGGTCCGGCTGCCCCACCCGCCGGCGGCGTCGGTGGAGGGGCGTCGTCCGGGCACGGTGCTGGTGACGGGTGCGTCGGGTGCGCTGGGCGGTCTGGTGGCCCGGCACCTGGCGGCGGCCGGGTGGGCGGAGCGGCTGCTGCTGGTGTCGCGGCGCGGCCGTGCGGCCGCCGGGATGGCCCAACTGGTTGCCGAGATACAGGAGTTCGGCGTCGAGGTGGACGTCGTGGCCTGTGACGTCGCCGACCGCGCCCAGCTCGCCGAGGTGCTCTCCGGCGTCCCGCTGACGGGCGTCGTGCACGCGGCCGGAGCGGTGGACGATGCCCTGCTCGCCGCGCTCACCCCCGAGCGGGTCGAACAGGTGCTGCGTCCGAAGGTGGACGCGGCCTGGCACCTGCACGAGCTGACCTTCGACCTCGATCTCGACCTTTTCGTGCTGTTCTCCTCGGTGGCGGGCGTCTGGGGCAACCCGGGCCAGGCCAACTACGCGGCCGGGAACACCTTCCTGGACGCCCTCGCCGCCCACCGCCACGCCCTCGACCTGCCCGCCGTCTCCCTGGCCTGGGGCCCGTGGGAGCAGGGCATGGCGGCCGACCTGACCGAGGCCGACTGGCGCCGCCTGTCCCGGCAGGGGCTGGGCGCGGTCGCCACCGCGAACGGCCTCGCCATGCTGGACGCGGCCGTCACTCGCCCCGAACCCCTGCTGGTCGCGGCCGAGTTGGACCTCACCTCTCTGCAACGCTCCGGCGAGGTATCGCCGTTGCTCTCCGGCCTGGTCCGCCCCACCCGCACCCGGCGTTCCTCGAGCCGCGCCGCCGGTGACGCCCAGAACGCGCTGGCCGCCCGGCTCGCGCCGCTGAGCGCGGACGAACGGCTGGATGCGGTACGGGAGTTGGTGCTGTCCCAGGCCGCCCTGGTGCTGGGCATGGCGGGGCCCGAAGCGGTCGGCTCCGGCCGCTCCTTCCGGGACGTCGGCTTCGACTCGCTCACCGCCGTCGAACTGCGCACCCGGCTGAACACCGCCACCGGTCTGCGCCTGCCGGCCACGGTGGTGTTCGACTACCCGACCCCGGCCGCCCTGGCCGACTTCGTGCTCGGCGAACTGATCGACGAACCGAACCCCACCGCGGCTGCCCGGACCGCCGGCCCCGCGACCCGCACCGTCCCCGCAGACCAGGACCGCCTGGTGATCGTGGGGATGGCGTGCCGGTTCCCGGGCGGGGTCGCCTCCCCGGACGAGTTCTGGGAGCTGCTCAGTTCGGGTGGTGATGCGATCGGTGCCTTCCCGACCGACCGCGGTTGGTCGACCGATCTGGTCGATCCGGATCCGGACGCGGTGGGCAAGAGCGTCTCGGGTGAGGGCGGGTTCCTTTACGGGGCGGGCGAGTTCGACGCCGAGTTCTTCGGGATCAGTCCGCGCGAGGCGGTGGCGATGGACCCGCAGCAGCGGCTGCTGCTGGAGACCTCCTGGCATGCGCTGGAGGATGCGGGCATCGACCCGACGGCTCTGCGCGGCAGTGCGACGGGTGTGTTCGCGGGGCTCTTCTACCACGACTACCTGCCTTCGCACTTCGTGCCGGAGGAGGTCGAGGGCTACCTCGGCACCGGCGGCACCGGATCGGTGGCCTCGGGCCGGGTCTCCTACACGCTCGGCCTGGAGGGACCGGCGGTGACCGTCGACACGGCGTGTTCGTCCTCGCTGGTCGCGCTGCACCTGGCCTGCCAGTCGCTACGCTCGGGCGAGAGCAGCCTGGCGCTGGCCGGTGGCGTGACGGTGATGGCCACGCCCGGTACCTTCATCGACTTCTCGCGCCAGCGCGGTCTGGCGTCGGACGGCCGCTGCAAGGCGTACGCAGAGTCCGCAGACGGCACCGGCTGGGGCGAGGGCGTCGGCATGCTGGTCGTGGAACGGATGTCGGACGCCCTGCGCAACGGACACCGCATCCTTGCGGTGGTGGCCGGTTCGGCGGTGAACCAGGATGGCGCCTCCAACGGTCTGACGGCTCCGAACGGTCCGTCGCAGCAGCGGGTGATCCGGGCGGCGTTGGCGAACGCGGGTCTGTCCGCCGCCGAGGTGGACGTGGTCGAGGGTCACGGCACCGGCACCAAGCTCGGTGACCCGATCGAGGCGCAGGCGCTGCTGGCGACCTACGGCCAGGACCGGCCGGCCGAACGGCCGTTGCTGCTCGGATCGGTGAAGTCCAACATCGGCCACGCCCAGGCCGCCGCAGGCGCGGCAGGAATCATCAAGATGATTGCTGCGATGCGCAACGGGATCGTCCCGGCGACGCTGCACGCGGAGGAGGCATCCAGTCGGATCGACTGGGAGGCGGGCGCCGTCCGCCTGGTCACCGAGGCCCGGCCCTGGCCGGACGCCGGACATCCCCGGCGCGCGGGCGTCTCCTCGTTCGGGTTCTCCGGCACCAACGCGCACGTGATCATCGAGCAGGCCCCGGTGGTGGCGGAGACGCCTGCTGCGGAGCGGGTGTCGTTGCCGGTGGTGCCGGTGGTGCCGTGGGTGGTGTCGGGCCGGTCCGCGGCGGGCTTGGCCGGCCAGGCGGAGCGTTTGGCGGGCCTGGTCGGTGAGGACCTCGCGGACGTGGGTCTGTCGCTGGCGACCGCACGTGCGGCGTTGGAGCACCGCGCGGTGGTGCTGGGCGCGAACAGTGACGAACTGGCCGGTGGCCTACGGGCGTTGGCCGAAGGTGTCGAGACGCCCGAGGTGGTGACCGGCACGCTCGGGAACCCGGGCAGGCTCGGGTTCGTGTTCACCGGGCAGGGTGCCCAGCGGGTCGGTATGGGCCTGGGGTTGTACGAGGCTTTCCCGGTCTTTGCGGAGGCGTTCGACGCGGTGTGTGCGGCGTTGGCCGAGCACCTGGAGGGTTCGCTCGCCGCGGTGATCCGTGGCGAGGGGGAGATCAACGAGACGGGGTGGGCGCAGCCCGCGCTGTTCGCCGTTGAGGTGGCGCTGTTCCGACTCCTCGAGTCCTGGGGCGTCAGCCCGCAGGTGGTGGCGGGGCACTCGATCGGCGAGCTGGCGGCTGCGCACGTTGCGGGTGTGTGGTCGCTGGACGATGCGTGCGCGGTGGTCGCCGCGCGTGGCCGGTTGATGCAGCAACTTCCCACCGGTGGGGCGATGGTGGCGGTGGAGGTGACCGAGGAGCGGGCGCTGGCGGCGATCGCGGACCGTCCGGGTGTCGGTATCGCTGCCGTCAATGCGCCGACCGCCGTGGTGATCTCCGGCGTGGAGGCAGAAGTCCTGTCCGCTGCTGAGGAGTTGGCGTCCGGGGGTGCGCGTACCAAGCGCCTCCAGGTCTCGCATGCGTTCCACTCGCCGCTGATGGAGCCGATGCTCGCCGAGTTCGCGCGCATCGTGGAGTCCGTCTCCTACCGCGCGCCCCGGATCCCCTTCGTGTCGGCGCTGACCGGCGCCTCTGTCACCGACGAGGTGACCGACCCGTCCTACTGGGTGAGGCACGTCCGCGAGGCCGTCCGCTTCTCGGACGCCGCAAACGCCTTGCGCGCAAACGGCGTTCGGACGTTCGTCGAGATCGGTCCGGACGGCGTGCTGTCCGGCATGGGCCCCCAGACCGCCACCGGGACCACTCCCGCCGACGAGGCGTGGATCGCACTGCTGCGCCGGGGCCGCGACGAGCCCCGGGCACTGTTGACCGGTCTCGCTCGGGCGTTCGTCCGGGGCGTTCCGGTCGACTGGGCCGGGCTGTTCCTCGGGGCCCGGCGGGTGGACCTGCCGACCTACGCCTTCCAGCACCAGCGCTACTGGCTGACGCCCGTCGCGGCCGGCCGGGCCGAGGACCTCGGGCTCGGAACGCCCGCGCACCCGCTGCTGGGGGCGGCCGTGACGCTGCCCGCGACCGGTGGGCTTGTTCTGACCGGACGGCTGTCGCTGGCCGCCCAGCCCTGGCTGGCCGATCACGCGGTGGACGGACTGGCCGTGGTGCCGGGTGCGGCGCTGGTCGAACTCGCGGTGCGGGCCGGTGACGAGACGGGTTGTGACCGGGTCGAGGAACTGCTGATCGAAGCCCCGCTGGTGCTCCCCGCGCAGGGTGCGGTCCGGGTGCAGGTGACGGTGGACGGCCCCGAGGAGTCGGGCCGCCGGGCTGTCGCGGTCTACGCCCAGCCGGAGGACGCGGCATCGGAGGCGGAGTGGACCCGGCACGCCACCGGCACCCTGACCACCGGCACCCCGGCCGATGTCGAAGGGCTGTCCCAGTGGCCGCCGGTCGGTGCCGAGGTGCTCGAGCTGGACGGCTTCTACCCGGCCCTCGCCGCCGGGGGCCTCGCCTACGGCCCGGCGTTCCGGGGTGTTCGGGCGGCCTGGCGGCGCGGTGACGAGCTCTTCGCCGAGGTCGCGCTCCCGGAGGGCATGAACGTCGCCGGGTTCGGTCTGCACCCGGCGCTGCTGGACGCCGCCCTGCACGTGATCGGAGGAGCGGGCGCGGGCGCGGGCGGGTCCGTCGGTCGTCCGGAGATCCCGTTCGCCTGGTCCGACGCGGTCGTGTACGCGGCGGACGCGGTGGCGGCCCGGGTCCGGGTGGCCCCGGCGGCCTCGGGCGAGGGCGTCTCGGTGACCCTGGCCGACGCGTCCGGCGCACCGATCGCCTCGGTGGGAGCCGTGGTGCTGCGGCCGTTCGTGGCGGCTGCGGCGGAACCGGCCCGCAACGACCTGTTCGGCATGGAGTGGGTCGCCGCTGGCGCCCACCACGTTCCGAGCGGCGGAACTTGGGTCTCGCTCGGTGACGGGCTGCCCGGCACCGAGTCGTACGCCGACCTGTCGGCCCTGCGGGCCTCCGGCACTGTCCCTGAGCTGGTGGTGGCCCGGGTCGTGCCCGAGCCGTACGCCGCCGACCTCGCAGCCTCGGCTCACCGGACGGCGGTCGGCGCGCTTGCGCTGGTGCAGGAGTGGTTGGGGGCTGAGGAGTTCGCCGGTTCCCGGTTGCTGCTGGTGACCGAGCGGGCGGTGGACGCGGGTCCTGAGGTGGTGGTGGAGCCGGTGGCGGCGCCGGTGTGGGGGCTGGTGCGGGTCGCGCAGGCGGAGAACCCCGGGCGGCTGCTGCTGGCGGATCTGGACGGGTTCTCGGACGAGGCGCTGTCCGCGCTGCGTGAGGGTGTGGCGTCCGGTGAGCCGCAGTTCGCCGTCCGTGGTGGTCAGGTGCGGGTGCCGCGTCTGGTCCGGTTGTCGCCCTTGCCGGCGTCGGTGGAGGGGCGTCGTCCGGGCACGGTGCTGGTGACGGGTGCGTCGGGTGCGTTGGGTGGTCTGGTGGCCCGGCATCTGGCGGTGTCGGGTCGGGTGGAGCGGTTGGTGCTGCTGTCGCGTCGGGGTGTGGACGTGGCGGGGATGCCGGAGTTGGTGGCGGAGTTGAAGGAGTCGGGGGTCGAGGTGTTGGTGGCGGCCTGTGACGTGGCCGATCGTGAGGAGTTGGCGGAGGTCGTCTCGAGGGTGCCGTTGACGGGTGTGGTGCATGTCGCGGGGGTGTTGGACGACGGTGTGCTGTCGGCTCTGACGCCCGAGCGGGTCGGACGGGTGCTGCGTCCGAAGGTGGACGCGGCCTGGTACCTGCACGAGTTGACCCGTGACCGTGCGTTGGACTTCTTCGTGCTGTTCTCCTCGGTGGCCGGTGTGGTGGGCAATCCGGGGCAGGCCAA
>NZ_JBHUWH010000161.1:0-15617 GCF_042670125.1 Kitasatospora sp. NPDC057198
GAGCGGGGGGCGCCGTCCCCGCTCCGGGCCCTCCGGCCGTCAGCGCACGTCGTCGGCCGTCAGCAGCCGGGCGTCGTCAGCGGCCGAGCAGCGGGACGTCGATGTCGCCCAGGTGGTAGGCGCGCACGGCCTGGACGAGCTCCTCGACGGACAGCTGGCCGTCGCCGTTGGCGTCGATCTGGCGGAACGCCTCGGCGGGCTCGACGCTCGAGACGCCGATCGCGTCCAGCCAGGTCTTGAACTCGGCCGGGTTGACCTGGCCGTCGCCGTCCACGTCGACCAGCTCGACCATGGCCTGGATGGTCGGCTTGACGACCCGGCCGAAGCCGGCGCCGCCGTTCTCCAGGATGTGCTCCTCGGCGATGTGGTTGAACTGCTCGGGGGTGAGCGCACCGGTCTGCTCGTCGATGCCGGCCTTGTCGGCGAAGAAGCTCCACATGCCGAGGTACGCCTCGGTCAGCTGGCGGCCGGCCGGGGAGACCGGGGCCTCGCCGAACGCCTGCAGGATGCGCTGGGCCTCGGCCTGCCAGTCGGAGCGGTCGATCTGGCCGTCACCGTTCACGTCCCAGAGGTCGAAACGCTTCTGGGCACGGTCGAGCTGCACGGAAGTGGTCATCGCGGGTTTCTCCAGTGTGGGTCTGGCGCGGGCGGTGGCCGTCCCAGGGACGGGGCCGGCGGGTGCCGCCCGGCGGGCGGTGCTTTCGCATGGGCCGTCACACCATCGGTGCGGCAACGGAACGTCACACTACCGGCACGCTGAGCGACGGATCGCACACGTGCGGCCAACCGGGTGACCTTCTCGGTTCGTTGACGCTCCGCCAGTCGTACGGTCCTTGAACCACGGCTTCCGCGCCACGATTTGGGGACACCGTCAACGGTTTCGCGGGCGGCCTCCCGAGTGGGTGACCGGGCGCGTTTCCGCCACCCGCCGGGCCCCGGACCGGTCCTACGCTCGAAGGATGACCGAAACGCTTCCGCCGCCCGCCACCCTTCCCCCGCTCCCGGCGCTGCCGATGACCGAGTGGGGCCCGCAGGCGTTCGCCGCCGTGCACGCCCTGCACGGGGCGGTGGAGGAGGCCGCGACGGCGGCCGGGCTCGACCCGCTGCTGCTGGAACTGGTGCGGCTGCGCTGCTCGCAGCTGAACGGCTGCGTGTACTGCGTCGGCCTGCACACGGAGTCGGCCCGCAAGGCGGGCGAACGGGACGAACGGCTGGCCCAGTTGGTGGTGTGGCGGGAGTCCGAGCTGTTCACGCCCCGGGAGCGGGCCGCGCTAGCCCTGGCCGAGGCGGTCACCCGGCTGACCGACCGGGCGGAGGGCGCCCGGGCCAGGCGGGCCGCGCAGGCGGTGCTGTCGGAGCCGGAGGCGGCGTTCGTGGCGTGGGCGGCGACCGTGGTGAACACCTACAACCGGATCGCGGTCACCTCGCGCCCGGTGGCGACCGAGACGCTCTGAGTCCGGCGGCCGCCCGGCCCCGCACCCGACCGCGCCCGACCGCGCCCGACCGTCCCGCTCGCACCCGGCCGTCCCAGGCCGTCCCCGGCCGCACCCGGCCGCCCCCGGCTGCACCCGGTCGCGGGTTCCGGCCGGTTCGCCGGAAGCCGGTGGCGGGTGCAGGCTTGAGGGATGGCGACGGACTTCGACGGCTCCCCCTCCGGTGCGGCACTGGTCTCGGCGATGGCGGCCGGGCCGGTGCTGCTCGACGGCGGCCTGTCGAACCAACTGGCCGCGCAGGGCTGTGACTTGTCGGACGCACTGTGGTCGGCCCGGCTGCTGCTGGACGAGCCCCGGCAACTGGTCGCGGCGCACCGGGCGTACTTCCTGGCGGGGGCCCGGGTGGCAACCACCGCGAGCTACCAGGCGAGCCGTGCCGGTTTCGCCACCCGGGGCGTGGACGCGGCGAAGACGGACCGGCTGCTGGCGCTGAGCGTGGAGGTGGCGCGGCTGGCCGCCGAGGAGGTGGCGGCGGAGCTGGGCGACGGCCGTCCGCGCTGGGTGGCGGCGTCGGTGGGACCGTACGGGGCGGTGCTGGCGGACGGTTCGGAGTACCGGGGCCACTACGGGCTGTCGGCCGCGGAGTTGGCGGAGTTCCACCGTCCCCGGCTGGAGGTGCTGGCGGCGGCCGGGCCGGACGTGCTGGCGGTGGAGACGGTGCCCGACCTGCTGGAGGCGGCCGTCCTGGCGGAGTGCGTGCGGGGGTTGGGGGTGCCGGTGTGGTTCTCGTTCGGTGCGGCGGACGGGCTGACCCGGGGCGGGGAGCCGCTCGCGGAGGTGTTCGCGCTGGTGGCGGAGGTGCCGGAGGCGGTGGCGGTGGGTGTCAACTGCTGTGCGCCGCAGGAGGTCGAGGCGGCGGTGGCGCTGGCGGCGGAGGTGACCGGCCTGCCCGCGGTGGCCTACCCCAACAGCGGGGAGGGCTGGGACGCGGCGGCCCGGCGCTGGACGGGCCCGGCGGCGTTCGATCCCGCGCTGGCGGCGTCCTGGGTGGCAGCCGGGGCCCGGCTGGTCGGCGGCTGCTGCCGGGTCGGCCCGGCGGCGATCGCGGCGATCGCCGAGCGCGCGACGGGCGTCGACGCGGGACCCGGCGAGCGGCCCGGCGGGTAATCGGGTGGGGCGCCGTCCGGCCGGTCTGGTACTGATGGCGGGCCGGACGGCGCAGGCAGCGGCAGAAAGGGACGGGACGACGGTGGACGCGGTGGCGGTCGAACGGGTGAACGCGCTGGGGGCGCGCTGGGGGCGGGAGTTGGACTTCGCGGCCGGCCAGGTCTGGACGGCCCTCGGGGTGTGGCCGCTGCTGGCGCTGCTGGCGGCGGGCGCGCACGGCCCGGCCCGCGACGAGCTGACCGCCGCCCTGGGCCTCCCGGCCGAACAGGCCCCTTCAGTGGCACGGGAGTTGCTGGCACGGGTGGGTGAAGTACCGGGCTGCACTACGGCGTTGGGGCTGTGGACGGCGAACGGGGTCGAGGTGGAGCCCGGCTGGCTGGAGCGGCTGGACGCCTCGATGTGGGGGAAGTTGACCGGCGACGAGGCCAAGGACCGGGCAGCGCTGGACGGTTGGGTGCGGGAGCGGACCGGCGGCCTGATCGAGCGGATGCCGGCGGAGCTGTCCGGGACGCTCCTGCTGCTGGCCTCGGCGCTGACGGTGCGCACCGCGTGGGCGAAGCCGTTCCGGCCGGCCCGCTCCCGGACCGACCTGGGTCCGTGGGCCTGGCGGCAGTTCACCCTGCTCACGGCCTCCGGCCCGGAGCTGTACGAGCGGATCGCGGTGGCGGAGACCTCGGCGGGCCCGGTGACGGAGGTCCGGGTGGTGGGCGACGGCGAGGTGGACGTGCACCTGGTGCTCGGCGCGGAGGCGGCCGAGCCGGGCGCGGTGGTGGCGGCCGGGTTCGAGCTGCTGTCGGGCGCGGCCTGGCGGATGCCGGTGGAGGGCCTGTCGGACGGGGAGGAGTGGCCGGGGCTGGAGGTGGAGTCGGTGGAGTCCTCGGCGCCGCGGAACTCGGGCGTGCTGGAGACGGTGGCCTTCCGGGTGGCGGCGGAGCACGACCTGCTGGCGCTCGCCGGGCTGTTCGGCCTGGGCACGGCTGCCGGGCCCGGCAGCCACTTCCCGGGCATCAGCCGGAGCACCCCGCTGCGGGTCGGCGGGGCCAAGCAGGCCGCGGTGGCGGAGTTCTCCGCGAAGGGCTTCGAGGCGAGCGCGGTCACCGTGGTGGAGATGACCCGGGGCATGGCGGTGGGCGGCCCCTCCCCCTTCCGCTCGCGCCGGGCGACGGCCCGCTTCGACCGCCCGTTCGCCTTCCTCGCGGTGCACCGCCCGACCGGCCTGGCCCTGGTCGCGGGCTGGGTGGCGGAGCCGGCGGGGGCCTGACGCACCGGGTCGGAGGTTCGGTGCGGCGGCGGGGCGCGGCGGGGCGGGGGTTTCGTGGCTTCGGCCAGTACGCCGCGCGGCCCGGTCGCCGGGAGGATTCCGGGCAGGGGCCGCGGCCGGGGGCCGACGCCACGGAGCGAGGGGACCGCACTGATGGGCACGCAGCTGTACGACGGGATCGGGGAGTCGTTCGAGGGGTTCAAGACCTTGCCGCTGGCGCGGTACGGCGAGGTGCCGGCCTTCCTGGCCATGGTGGGGGACGTGCACGGCCGGTCGGTGCTCGACCTGGCGTGCGGGACGGGGTTCTACAGCCGTGAGCTGCGGCGGCGCGGCGCCTCCCGGGTGCTGGGGGTGGACGTCTCCCCGGTGATGGTGGACGCGGCGCGGGCGGCGGAGGAGCGCGAGCCGCTGGGGGTGGCGTACGAGGTGGGGGACGTCGCGGAGCTGCGGGCGTTCGGGGAGCCGTTCGACCTGGCGGTGGCGGTGCAGGCGTTCAACTACGCGCCGGACGTGGCGGCGTTGGAGCGGATGTGCCGCCGGATCCACCGGTCCCTGGTGCCGGGCGGCGGGTTCTTCGTGTTCGGGCAGAGTCCGGAGTTCCGGTTCGACGGGCCGCCGCTGGACAAGTACGGCTTCCGCTGCGAGCGGGCGGGCGAGGACACCGAGATCGGCCCGCGGGTGCGGGTGACGGCGCTGCTGGAGCCGCCGGTCTCGTTCCCGGCGAACCCGCCGTCCCGCGCGGTGTACGAGTCCTGCCTGCGGGGGGCCGGGTTCCGCGGCCTGGAGTGGGTGCCGCTGGAGGTGTCGGCGGAGGGCCTGGCGGCGTTCGGCGCGGAGTTCTGGGCGGACCTGGTGGAGAACCCGCCGCTGGTGATGCTCCGCTGCCGGGCCTAGCCGGCGCGGCCCGGGGGACGGAAGGGCCGCCCGGGGGACGGGGGACGGACGGGGGACGGACGGGGGCCGGACGGAGGACGGGGCGGCGGGACGGGGCGGCCGGGTAGTACGGTCTTCGAGGGCGCGTCGCCCCGTTCTCGGTGTCGTGGTCGGCATGGTCGACCGGTGTTCGGTGGAGGTGGCGGGTGCCCGGTGCGATCCAGTCGCTGTCGCGGGCGGCCGCGATCCTGCGGCTGCTGGCGGGCGGGGAGCGTCGGCTGGGCCTGTCGGAGGTGGCGGCGGGACTGGGGCTGGCGAAGGGCACCGCGCACGGGATCCTGCGCACGCTCCAGCAGGAGGGCTTCGTCGAGCAGGACCCGGAGAGCGGCAAGTACCAGTTGGGGGCGGAGCTGCTGCGGCTGGGCCAGAGCTACCTGGACGTGCACGAGCTGCGGGCCCGGGCGCTGGTGTGGGCGGACGACCTGGCGCGGGCGGCCGGGGAGACGGTGTACCTGGGGGTGCTGCACCAGCGGGGGGTGCTGGTGGTGCACCACGTGTTCCGGCCGGACGACTCGCGGCAGGTGCTGGAGGTCGGTTCGATGCAGCCGCTGCACGCGACGGCGCTGGGCAAGGTGCTGCTGGCGTACGACCCGGTGGCGCGCGGCGAGTTGGGCGACGGCCCGTGGGAGGCGTTCACGGCCCGGACGGTGACGGAGCCGGCCGCGCTGGACGCGCAGTGCGCGCTGGTGCGCGAGCGGGGCTGGGCGGACGCGGTGGAGGAGACCTGGGAGGGGGTGGCCTCGGTGGCGGCGCTGGTCCAGGACCGGCGGCGCAACCCGGTGGGCGCGGTGTGCGTGTCGGGCGCGGTGGAGACGGTGTGCGGCCCGGACGGCGCGGTGCGGCCGGCGCTGGTGGCCTCGGTGCGGACGGCGGCCCGGGCGATCTCCCGGGACTTGGGCGCGCACCGGTTCTGAGCCCCGGGCCGGTGCGCGGGCTGCGTCACACCGCCTTGACGGCGGGCGTCCGGCTGCGGTTGGCTTCCGAAGGTCGTTCGACATTGTCGAACGCCGTCCGGCCGCCCCGGGCCGACCGTCCCGCCGGGTTTGCCGGACCCGCGCGTACGGGGACTGACGAATGGTCACCCCCGCCCCGTTGCCGCCCACGAGCCGAGGTACCGCATGACTGCCAGCCACATCGCCGCGATCGACCAGGGCACCACGTCCAGCCGGTGCATCCTGTTCGACGCGGACGGCCGGATCGTCGCCGTCGAGCAGCAGGAGCACTCGCAGGTCTTCCCGCGGCCCGGCTGGGTGGAGCACGACGCGGCGGAGATCTGGACCAGGGTGCGCTCGGTGGTGCGCGGCGCGCTGGCGAAGGCCGGGCTGACCGCGGCGGACATCAGGGCGGTGGGCATCACCAACCAGCGCGAGACCACGGTGCTGTGGGACCGGCACACCGGCGTGCCGGTGCACAACGCGATCGTCTGGCAGGACACCCGCACCGAGGCGCTCTGCCGCGAGCTGGGCCGCAACGTCGGCCAGGACCGGTTCCGCCGGGAGACCGGCCTGCCGCTGGCCAGCTACTTCGCCGGCCCGAAGATCCGCTGGCTGCTGGACCACGTCGAGGGCCTGCGCGAGCGCGCCGAGGCCGGGGACGTGCTGTTCGGGACGATGGACAGCTGGCTGATCTGGAACCTGACCGGCGGCGTGGACGGCGGCCGGCACGTCACCGACGTCACCAACGCCTCCCGCACCCTGCTGATGAACCTGCACACCCTCCAGTGGGACGAGCGGATCGCCGAGTCGATCGGCGTCCCGCCGGCGATGCTGCCGGAGATCCGCTCCTCCGCCGAGGTGTACGGCGAGGCGGTCGGCGACCTGGCGGGCGTGCCGGTCGCGGCGGCGCTCGGCGACCAGCAGGCGGCGCTGTTCGGCCAGACCTGCTTCGCCGAGGGCGAGGCCAAGTCGACGTACGGCACCGGCACCTTCCTGCTGCTGAACACCGGCGGGAGGGTCGTCCACTCGTACCACGGGCTGCTCACCACGGTCGGCTTCCGGATCGGCGAGCAGCCGCCGGTGTACGCCCTGGAGGGGTCGATCGCGGTGACCGGCTCGCTGGTGCAGTGGCTGCGCGACCAGCTCGGGATCATCTCGACGGCCGCCGAGGTCGAGACCCTGGCGGGCACCGTGGAGGACAACGGCGGCGCGTACGTGGTGCCCGCGTTCTCCGGCCTGTTCGCGCCGTACTGGCGCTCCGACGCGCGCGGCGTGATCACCGGGCTGACCAGGTACGTCACCAAGGGGCACCTGGCGCGGGCGGTGCTGGAGGCGACGGCCTGGCAGACCCGGGAGGTGGTGGACGCGATGCAGAAGGACTCCGGGGTCACGCTGACCGCGCTGAAGGTGGACGGCGGGATGACCTCCAACAACCTGCTGATGCAGTGCATCGCGGACGTGCTGGACGTCCCGGTCGAGCGCCCGTACGTCGCCGAGACCACCGCGCTGGGCGCGGCCTACGCGGCGGGCCTGGCGGTCGGCTTCTGGGACGGCCAGGAGACGCTGCGGGCGAACTGGCACCGGGCCGCCGAGTGGACGCCGAAGATGGCCGCCGACACGCGCGAGCGCGAGCACCGCAACTGGTTGAAGGCCGTGGAGCGCACCATGGGCTGGATCGACCAGGACGAGCAGCCGGGGGCCTGACCCCCGACCCGCCCGGCAGGACCCACCGATCGGAAGGAGCAGCGGACCGGCCCACGGCTCGTCCGACACACACCATGGCAACCACCCCGCACCCCGTGGCCACCGTCCCGACCCTGGGCGCCGAGCGCACCGCGGGCCGGCTCGCCCCGCGCGCCGCCACCCGCGAGCTGCTCGGCCGGGCCCGCTACGACCTGCTGGTGATCGGCGGCGGCATCCTGGGCACCGCCACCGCGTGGACGGCCGCCCAGGCCGGGTTGAAGGTGGCCATGGTGGACGCCGGGGACTTCGCCAACGCGACCTCCTCGGCCTCGTCCAAGCTGGTCCACGGCGGGCTGCGCTACCTGCAGACCGGCGCGGTGCGGCTGGTCGCCGAGAACCACCGGGAGCGCCGGGCGCTGGCGACCGACGTGGCCCCGCACCTGGTCAGCCCGCTGACCTTCTTCGTGCCGGTGTACGAGGGCGGGCCGCACTCGGCGCCGAAGCTCGGCGCGGGCGTGTTCCTGTACTCGGCGCTGTCGGCGTTCCGCGACGGCCTGGGCCGGGTGGTCTCCCCGTCGGTGGCGGCCCGCGCGGTGCCGGGGCTGCGCACCGAAGGGCTGCGGCGGGTCGCGGTGTACGGCGACCACCAGATGAACGACGCCCGGATGGCCGTGATGACGGTGCGGGCGGCGGTGGACGCGGGCGCGGTGGTGCTCAACCACGCCGAGGTGACCGGGCTGCGCTTCACCCGCGGCCGGGTCACCGGCGCGGAGGTGCGCGACACCCTGGACGGCACGGAGTTCGGGGTGGACGCCCGGCTGGTGCTGAACGCCACCGGCCCGTGGGTGGACCGCCTGCGGCAGATGGAGCACGCGGGCGCGGCGCCGTCGATCCGGCTGTCCAAGGGCGCGCACGTGGTGCTGCGCCGGCAGGCGCCGTGGCGGGCGGCGCTGACCATCCCGATCGACCACTACCGGGTGTCGTTCGCCATCCCGTGGGAGGACCACGTCCTGCTCGGCACCACCGACGAGGAGTACGCCGGCGATCCGCTGGAGGTGCGGGCCGGCGAGGCGGACGTCGACCAGATCCTGGCCGAGGCCGGGCACGCGGTGCGCGGCGAGCACCTGCGCCGGGAGGACATCACGTACGCCTTCGCGGGCCTGCGGGTGCTGCCGGGCGGGCCCGGGGGGACCGCGGCGGCCAAGCGGGAGACGGTGGTGACCGAGGGCCGGGCCGGGATGCTGTCGGTGGCGGGCGGCAAGTGGACGACGTACCGGCACATCGGCCGGGTGGTGCTGGAGAAGCTCAAGCACGCCCCGGGCGTGGGCCTGGCCGAGGACGTCTCGCCGATCCCGCCGACCGTCCCGCTGCCGGGCATCGGCTCCCCGCAGGCGGTGGCCCGCCGGCTGCTGACCGACCGCGAGCCGGGCGGCCGGATGGACCCGCTGGTGGCCCGCAACCTGGCCACCCACTACGGCACGCTGTCCTTCGACATCGCCCGGCTGATCGCCGAGCGCCCCGAGCTGGGCGAGCGGATCCACCCGGACGGGCCGGACGTGTGGGCGCAGGTGGTGTACGCGGCCGAGCAGGAGTGGGCGTACACGGTGGACGACGTGCTGCGGCGGCGCACCACGCTGACGGTGCGCGGGCTGGACGGCACGGAGGTGCGCAAGCGCACCGCGGAGCTGCTGGCCCGGTAGCCGGGGACAGGGCGACGCCCTCCGGGAGAAGCGGGAAGTCCGGAGGGCGTCGCGGCTTTTTTCGGGGCTGCCGGGGCTGATCGTCAGATGATCAGGCTGAGCGGCAGGATCAGCGCGATGGCGACCACCGAGATGATCGTCTCCATCACCGACCAGGACTTCAGCGTCTGGCCGACGCTCATCCCGAAGTACTCCTTCACCAGCCAGAACCCGGCGTCGTTGACGTGCGACAGGAACAGCGACCCGGCGCCGATCGCCAGCACCAGCAGCGCGGCGTGGCTGGTGGACATCCCGGCGGCCAGCGGGCCGACGATGCCCGCGGCGGTGATGGTGGCGACCGTCGCCGAGCCGGTGGCCAGCCGGATCAGCACCGCGATCAGCCAGCCCAGCAGCAGCGCGGAGACGTGCCACTTGCCGGACCACTCGCTGACCGCCTGGCCGACGCCGACGTCGATCAGGGTCTGCTTGAAGCCGCCGCCCGCGCCGACGATGAACACGATCCCGGCGATCGGGCCGAGCGCGGAGCCGACCGTCTCGGAGATCCGGCCCTTGTCGAAGCCGGCCGCCCGGCCCAGGGTGAGCATGCCGAGCAGGGTCGCGGCGAGCAGCGCGATCAGCGGGGAGCCGATGAAGTCGAGGACCCGCTGGACGGTGGCCTTCGGGTCGTCGACCACCACGTCCGCCAGCGCCTTGCCGAGCATCAGCACCACCGGCAGCAGGATGGTGGCCAGCACGGCGCCGAACTTCGGGCTCCGCTCGCGCTTGACGGTGTCGACCGGCGCGGTCTCGACCGGGAGCTCCAGCGGGCCGACCCAGCGCTGGGCGAGCCGGCCGAACAGCGGGCCGGCCACGATCAGGGTCGGGACGGCGATCAGCAGGCCGAGCGCCAGGGTCACGCCCAGGTCGGCGTGCAGGGCGTCGACGGCGACCAGCGGGCCCGGGTGCGGCGGGACGAGGCCGTGCAGCACCGAGAGGCCGGCCAGCGCGGGGATGCCGATCCCGATCAGCGGGGCGTTGCCGCGCCGGGCCACCAGCAGCACGATCGGCACCAGCAGCACCACGCCGACCTCGAAGAACAGCGGCAGACCGAGCACGGCGGCGATCAGCGCCATCGCCCAGGGCAGCAGCCTGGGGCCGGTGCGGGCCAGCACGGTGTCCGCGATGGTGTTGGCGCCGCCCGAGTCGGCGAGCAGCTTGCCGAGCATCGCGCCCAGGCCGATCAGGAGGCCCACCGAGGCGACGGTGGCGCCGAAACCGGTGGAGAAGCTGGCCAGCAGCTTGTCGAAGGGCGCCCCGGCGACGGCCGCCAGCAGCCCGGAGCCGAGCGTGAGGGCCAGGAACGGGTGCAGCTTGAGCTTGGTGATCAGCAGCACGATCGCGCCGATGGCGAGCAGCACGGCGAGCAGCAGTTGGCCGTTGCTCGCGGTGTGCGGCAGCGCCGGTGCGTCGGCCGCCAGCAGGGTGGGGGTCACGGGGGTCTCCATTGACGGGCCGCCACCGCCCGGCTGTCGGGCGGACGGTGGCGGGGTGTGACGTGGGGGGTGGGGGCTCAGCGGGCCAGGGCGGCGACGGCGCGCTCGACCAGCGTGTCGGGGTCGGCGTCGACGTCCAGCACGGTGCCGTTCTCGTCCGGTTGGAGCGGTTCGAGCGCGGCGTACTGGGAGTCCAGCAGCGAGGGCGGCATGAAGTGGCCGGTGCGGTGCGCGAGCCGGTCGCCGACCAGGTCGTGGCCGCCGGACAGGTGCAGGAAGAACGCGTCCGGGCAGGCGGCCCGCAGCACGTCCCGGTAGCTCCGCTTGAGCGCGGAGCAGGTGACCACTCCCCCGCCGCCGGCCGCGGCCCGCTCCCCCAGCCAGCCGCCGAGGGCGCGCAGCCAGGGCTGCCGGTCCTGGTCGTCGAGCGGGGTGCCGGCGCTCATCTTGGCGATGTTGGCGGCGGGGTGGAAGTCGTCGGCCTCGGCGTACGGAAGCCCGAGACGCTCGGCGAGCAGCCGGGCGACGGTGGTCTTCCCGACTCCGGAGACCCCCATCACCACGACGGCGGGGGGCTGCTGGATCTCGGCGCTGAGAGCCATGGGTGGTGCTCCTGTCCTTGCCTGCTTGCGTGGGCAACCTTGGCGCAAAGGTATGACTTATTCAAGCGACCGAAACCCAATCGTCATACTTTTTGGCATCCGGCCTGGTGGGAGGGGGCGGGACGGGGGCCGCCTTCCCCGTGATCGCGCCGATAAGCTGGCCGGATGGAGATCCAGGGGTTGCCCGGCCGGCTGCTCGCCGAACTCGGTCCGGCCATCGCCTCCGGGGAGTTGCCGGAGGGGACGGTGCTGCGCGCCGAGGAGCTGGAGCAGCGGCACGGGGTGTCCCGCACGGTGGTGCGGGAGGCGGTGCGCATCCTGGAGTCGATGCGGCTGGTCGAGCCGCGCCGGCGGGTCGGCATCACCGTCCGCCCGAAGGCCGACTGGGACGTGTTCGATCCGCTGGTGATCCGCTGGCGGCTGGCCGGGGCGGACCGCTCGGCGCAGCTGCGTTCGCTGGGTTCGCTGCGGGTCGCGGTGGAGCCCGCGGCGGCGGCGCTGGCGGCCCGGTGCGCGGGGGACGACGACCGGCGGGAGTTGAGCGCGCTGGCCGTCGAGCTGACCGTCACCGCGCGGGCCGCGGACCTGGACGCCTTCCTGGCGCACGACATCGCCTTCCACGCGGCGGTGCTGCGGGCGTCCGGCAACGAGATGTTCGCGCACCTGAAGGACACCGTGGGCGCGGTCCTCACCGGCCGCACCGAGCACCGGCTGATGCCGCACCGGCCGCGCGAGTACGCCGTCCAGTTGCACCGGGAGGTGGCGCAGGCGATCTGCGCGGGCGATCCGGAGCTGGCGGAGCGGGCGATGCGGACCATCGTGGTCGGCGCGCTGGAGGAGTTGGACGCCACCCTGCCCGACTGAGCGCCCGAGCCCGCGCCCGCCGACCGGACAGCCGCCGACCGAACCGCCGCCGACCGAACACCCGCCGACCGAACCGCCGCCGACCGAACACCCGCCGACCGCCGACCGGTTGGCCGCCGCCCGGTTGGCCGCCGAGGGCGCCCTTGCGGTCCCGGTTACGATCCTGTCGGGGAGCCGGGGGGCGCCGTCGGTGCGACACGCCCACGGTCGACTGGATCGGCCCTCCCGGCGGAATAGCCTCCCCCGGACGGGGCAGGGCTGGTCTCGGTGCGTCCGCGGGGGCGCACGGGCGACAGGGGGTCGGTGATGGCCGTTCGTCGGCGCGGGCGGCTGCCGGACGAGGTGCGGGCGGCCGCCGTCCGGGCGGGCATGGCGTTCGCCTTCACGGTGTTCACCTTCGTGGTGGCGCTGTTCGCGTCCTGGGCGCACACCGGGCTGCTGACACCGGCGTTGGCGCTGATGGCGCTGGGGGTCTTCGCGCTCGCCTGGTGCCTGATCGACGTGGTGGTCTCCCGGCAGGTCGCCGCCTCCCGCCGCCGCGCCCCCAACTCGGCCGGGCCGCTGGAGGGTTCGCGCGGGCACGGGAGCGGGCGGCGGCACCGCTGACGGCCGGTCAGCCCCGCTGGTGGCGGCCGGGGGTGGTGCCGAAGGCGTGCCGGAACGCCTCGATGAACGCGCTCGGCGAGCGGAAGCCGCAGGCGGCGGCGGTGGCGGTGACCGAGCGGCCCCGGGCGAGCAGCACCAGGGCGTGCTGGAGGCGCAGTTGGGTGCGCCACTGCGGGAAGCCGAGGCCGAGTTCGGCGCGGAAGAGCCGGCTGAGGGTGCGTTCGGCGGCGCCGACGGCGCGGCCGAGTTCGGCCAGTGAGCGGTCGTCGGCGGGGTCGGCGGCCAGCAGGTCGGCCAGGTCGCGCAGCCGGGGGTCGGTGGGCCGCGGGAGGCCGAGCGGGAGTTCGGGGGCGTGCGCGAGCTGGTCCAGGGCGGCCTGCTCGAGGGTCCGGGCGGGGCGTCCGGCGGGGGCGCCGGGGCCGGTCAGGTGGGCGATGATCTCGCGCAGCAGCGGGGTGACGGCCAGCACGGCGGGCGCGGCGAGGCGCAGCGGGCTGGTCCCCGCCGGGTAGACCAGGCAGCGCAACTCGCTGGGCCCGTGCGCCCGGTGGGTGTGCGGGACGCCGGCGGGCAGCCACACCGCGCGGTGCGGCGGGACGACCCAGCGGCCGTACGGGGTGCTCACCTCCAGCACGCCCAGGCCGGGGGTGATCAGCTGGTTGACGTCGTGCCAGTGCCAGTCGATCCGCTCCCGGTGCGCCAGCGGGTGCCGGCTGGGGCCGGTCTCCTTCTGGTGGGGCGCGTCCTCCTGCGGGCGGCCCTCGGACGGTTGGCGGGTTGGCGACATGGATTGGCAGAGTACCGGAAGCCCGCACCCCGCCGCGGCCGCCACCCTGGTGCGCATGACGAGTGAACTGCCCGGCGTGTGGCGCCGGATGCGGATGTGGGGCGCGGCGCACGCCGTGGACGACCTGTACCAGGGCCTGGTCCCGGCGGTGGTGCCGTACTTCGTGCTGGAGCGCGGCTACGGGTACGTGGCGGCGGGCGGGTTGACCCTGGCGGCGACGCTGGGCAGCGCCGTCCCGCAGCCGCTGGTGGGCCTGCTGGTGGACCGGCGCCCGCTGCCCTGGCTGTCGGCGGCGGGGCTGGCGCTGGCCGGGGTGGGCGCGGGGCTGAGCGGGCTGGCCGACGGGTACGCGCTGGTGTGGCTGCTGGTGCTGCTCTCCGGCCTGGGGGTGGCGGTCTTCCACCCGGCGGCGGGGCGGGCGGCCCGGGAGGCGGCGGGCGACTCCACCAGCGCGATGAGCGTCTTCGCGGCGGGCGGCAGCGTCGGGTTCTTCCTGGCGCCGGTGCTGGCGACGCCGCTGCTGTCGGCGTGGGGCGTGCGGGCGACGGCGGTCTTCGTGCTGCCGGCGCTGCTGATGGCGGCGGTGCTGTTCCGGGCCCGGCACCGGACGCACCCGCACGCGGGCGGCGGGGCGAAGCGCTCCGGCCGGGACCGCTGGCGGCCGTTCCTGGTGCTGACCGGGGTGGAGGTGGTCCGCTCGGTGGTGTTCTTCGGCGTCAGCACCTTCATCGAGCTGTACTGGCTGCGGCAGTTGCACGCCTCCCACCTGCTGGCCGGGGCGGCGCTGACCTGCTTCCTGCTCGGCGGCGTGGCGGGCACCCTGGGCGGCGGGCGGCTGGCCGACCGGATCGGCATGGTGCGCACCGCGCAGTGGGGCACCGCGCTGACCGTCCCGATGCTGGTGCTGCTGCGGGTGACGCCGGGCGCGTGGGCGCCGCTGCTGTTCGCCGTGCTGGCGGGCGCGGCGCTGAACCTGCCGTTCGCCGTGCTGGTCAAGCTCGGCCAGGACTACCTGCCCAACCGTCCGGGCACCGCGGCCGGCGTCACCCTGGGCCTGGCCGTCAGCGTCGGCGGCCTGATCGCCCCGCTGTTCGGCCTGGTCGCCCAGCAGCACGGCCCGCAGGGCGTGATGTGGCTGCTGCCGGCGATCCCGCTGCTGGGCGTCGCGCTGGGCGCGTTCATGGTCGAACCGGGCCGCTGGAAGGACGCGGACGGCGCGGACCGCGACCTCGAACCGGCCGGGAGCGCCGCCGCCTCCTAGGCTGGGCGGCATGAGCCCTTCGATCGCCACCAACACCCGGGTCGGGCTGGACGAGCTGCTGGAGTTCGTCCGCCCCCGCCACCGCGCCCTGCTGATCACCCGCCGCGCCGACGGCACCCCGCAGGCATCCCCGCTGACCTGCGGGGTGGACGACGACGGCCGGATCGTCGTCTCGACCTACCCGGAACGGGCGAAGACCCGCAACGCCAAGCGGGACGCCGCGGTGAGCGTGCTGGTGCTCTCCGACGACTGGGACGGCCCCTGGGTGCAGGTCGACGGCGAGGCCGAGGTGCTGGACATGCCGGAGGCGCTGGAGCCGCTGGTGGAGTACTTCCGCAACATCGCGGGCGAGCACCCGGACTGGGACGAGTACCGCGAGGCGATGCGCCGCCAGGGCAAGTCGCTGATCCGGATCACCCCGCGCCGCTGGGGCCCGATCGCCACCGGCGGCTTCCCGGCCCGGCTGGCGCCCGCGCAGTAGCCGCCCTGCCGTGGCCGCCCTGCAGTAGCCGCCCTGCGCCGGGCGGGTGCACCCGGGGCGCCCCGGCGGCGCACCGGCTGGTCGCGAGTGGCTGGCCGATCCGGCGACCTGGCTGCTGCCGCGCGGCGACCGGGCCGGCCGAGCTGGTGGGCGAGGAGCTGCGGGCGTTCGTCGCGGCGGACACCGCCCGGCTGGTCCGGCTGGTCCGGCTGGTCCGCGCGGGGGTGATCAAGGTGCTGCACGTCGCGGAGCCGGGCGCCGAGCCCGCCGTCGTCCCGTTGGAGGACCTGCTGGACGCCCTGTGCGACCGGGAGTTGCGCCGCGACGGCGGTGACGAGGTGGAGGTCGGGTTCACCTGCGTGCTGACCCGGTCACTGGCCAACGCCCTGCGGTGAGCGCCGCGGCGCGCAGCACCCGGGCCGGGGCCTGCGC
>NZ_JBHUWH010000162.1:0-15527 GCF_042670125.1 Kitasatospora sp. NPDC057198
ACGGTGTGCCCGCCGTCGGGCCGGGGCACGGCCAGGGCGGCGGCCGCGGTGACGCCGTCGTGGCCGAGCAGGTCGGCCTCGACCCGGTCGAGGTCGAGGGCGGGGGTGCCGTCGGCGGGGGCGGTCAGCCGGTCGGGGCGGCCGAGCGGTTCGAGGGCGCCGTCGGGGCGGCGGCGGGCGAGCAGGCCGGTGGGGGCGGCGCCGGCGAGGCGCAGTTCGCCGCGCAGTCCGGGGGGCAGTTCGCGCCCGTCCGGGGCGGTGATCCGGGCGGCGAGCCCGGGGACGGGGTGGACGGCGGTCGGCCGGTCGGGGTCGGTGACGGGGCCGGACAGCGCCCAGCCGGCGGTGTCGGGCGTGCCGTGGCCGCCGTGCAGCCGGGCGCCGGCGGCGAGCAGCCGGGCGGCGGTGGCGGCGGACAGTTCGCCGGAGCGGGCGAGCACGGCCGTTCCGGGCCGGTGCGCGGCGGTCTCGGCGGCGAGCCGGGCGGGGGTGCCGGGCGGTACGACGACGACGGCGGCGTCGTACGGGGCGAGGGCGTCGCGCAGGGCGGCGCCGTCGCGGCGGGCCCGGTCGGGCACCGGTACGCAGCGGCCGCCGGCGGTGAGCGCCAGGAAGGTCTCGAACAGTGCCTCGGCGGTGCCGGGCGCGGCGAGGGCCGGTACGGCGGTGCCGGGTCCGACGCCGAGCCGGTCGGCGAAGTGGCCGACGGCGTCGGCGAGTCGGCGGTGGTCGAGCGGGGTGGCGGCGGGTCGGCCGTCGTCGCCGCAGTGGTACAGCAGGCAGGCGACCCCGTCCGGGCTGCCGTCGTACTCGGGCTGCTCCCGGTCGGTCGGTGTCCGGTCGGTCGGTGTCCGGTCGGCCGGTGTCCGGTCGGCCGGTGCGGGGAGTGCGTCGAGCCGGAGCACCGGCGCGGGCCGGTCGGCGGGCGGCCGGACGCCGGCGCCGAGCAGCAGCGCGGCCGGTCGGGCGTGGGCGAGGAGGCGCTCCGTCCAGGACGGGTCGTGGCCGGGGTCGAGCGGGAGGCAGACGGCGCCGGCCCACCAGGTGCCCAGGACGGCGGCGGCGCTCTCGGCGCGGTCGGCGACGACGGCGACGGTGTCGCCGGGGCGCACGCCCGCCGCGGTCAGTGCGGCGCGCACGGCGCCGGCGGTGTCGGCGAGGGTGCGGTCGGCCGGTTCGCGCAGGGCGGCCGGTTCGCGCAGGGCGGCCGGGAGGAGCGGGCGGGCGGGGCCCGGGTCGGCGGGGGCGGTGGCGCGGCGGTCGGCGGCGCTCCAGCCCGCGGTGTCGGCGAGCGGGCGGTCGAGGTCCCGGGCGGCGTCGACCAGCAGGGCGTCGAGGCGTTCCAGCATCGCTTCGACGTCGGGGCCGGCCAGCGCCGCGGAGTGGCGCAGGAGCAGGTCGGGGCGGGTCGGCGAGCCGACCAGTTCCAGGTCGAACTTGCTGTGCGGGTTGTCGACGGTCAGGACCTTCGCGGGCAGGCCGCCGACGGTCAGTTCGACGGCGGGCGCCTCGGGCAGGAAGTTGAACAGGTGCCGGAACAGCTGGGTCTGCCAGGAGGTGCCGATGCCGGGCAGTTGCGCGATCAGCTCGTCCACGGGGGTGTCGGCGTGCGCCATCGCGCCGAGGAAGGCGTCCCGGGCGCGGCGCACCAGTGGCCGGAAGCCTTCGGCGAGGTCGACCCGGAGCCGGATCGGCACCACGTTGACGTGGTAGCCGATCGCCCCGGCGTGCGCGCCGCGGACGTTGACCGGCGAGCCGACCACCAGGTCGGGTCCGGCGCCGTGCGAGACCAGCAGCGCGGCGTACGCGGCGAGCACCACCGCGGCGAGCGGGGAGCGGGTCTCGCGCTGGAGGAGGGCGAGCGCCCGTCCGGCGTCGGCGGAGAGCGGGCGGGCGGCGCTCGCCCCGGTGAGGTCGGGCTGCCGGCCGCGCGGGGTGCCGCACCACAGGTCGAGGCGGTCGGGCCGGAAGCCGTCCAGGGTCCGGTGCCAGTACTCCAGGTCGGCGGGTTTCGGGGCGGGGTCGGCGAGGGCGGGGGCGGGTTCGACGGCCCCGGCGGGCACCGGGCGGCCCGCCGCGAGGGCGTCGTACACGGGGATGAACGCCTGGAGGAACAGGCCGACCGACACCATGTCGAACACCAGGTGGTGGACGGCCACGCAGAGCACGTCGCCGTCGGGGTGCGCGGCCAGGCCGACCCGCAGCAGCGGGCTGCCGTCGAGCGGGAAGGTCCGGTCGGCGAAGGCGGTCAGGTCGGCCGCCAGCGGGCCGCCGGTCAGCGGCAGCGGTTCGACGTCCACGACGAAGCGCTCGGCGGGGACGACCTCCTTGTGCAGTTCGGCGCCGGCGGCCCGGTAGACGGTCCGCAGCACCTCGAACCGTCCCGCGACGACGGCCAGCGCGGCCCGCAGCGCGTCCGGCCGCAGCCGGCCGGCCACCTGGAGACCCAGTCCCAGGTTGTTCACCCCGGTGCCGGGGGCCAGCTGCTCCAGCAGCCAGAGGGCCTTCTCCTTGGTCGAGGTCTCCATGGCGGTATCAGAGTCCGGCGTCGGCGCGCAGGACGCGGACGGTGGAGTCGTCGCGCAGCAGGTCGACGTGGCCGATCTCCAGCTCGATCCGGCGGCCCAGCCACTTGACGGCGTTGGCGACGGTGGCCGCGCCGGTGCGCTCCAGTTCGGCGTAGTCGGAGGAGGTGACGGCCAGCGAGTCGCCCCAGGACCGGCTGGGGTCGATCTGGGAGGCGGCGGACAGCCAGGTCATGTACGACTCGAAGAGCCGGACGACCTCGTCCCGGCGGGCGTCGGCGAGGCCGATCCGTCCGAACGCGACGGCGGCCATCTCGCGGTACAGGCCGACGATGTCGACGGCCGCGTCCAGCAGGCCGATGCCCGGCCTGCCGACGATCTCGGCGGCCCGCCGCTTGGCGTCGGCGGCCTCCTCGTCCTTGAAGACCGGGCCGGCCAGGCCGATCATCTTGTGGATCTCGGACTCCAGCAGCTGCAGGTCGGTGACCTGGGCGTCGAACAGGATCACCTTGGGCGCGGTGCCCTGGCGCTCGGCCAGCCGCCCGGCGATCTCCCCGGCGTAGACGCCGCCGACGCAGTAGCCGAGCACGGCCACCACCTCGTAGTCGTCCCAGTGGCCGTCGCGCAGCCAGAAGTCGGTGTAGTAGTCGCCGGACGGCCGGTCGGCCAGCCGGACCGGCGGGGGCGTGGTCTGCAGGAAGCCGTGACCGGCCCACTCGGCGCCCATCCCCGCGGCCAGGTCCTCGAAACCGGCCTCGCGGCGCCCGGCCGCCGGGAAGTCGACGCCGAGGATCAGGGACTTCGACGTGGGGGCGGTGATGACGCTCCAGGCGTTCTCGTTCGGCACTTTCTCATCCCGTCTTCGGATTCGGATGACTGCTTTTCCTGCGGTGCGGGCCGCGGCGGCCCGCGGGGAGAAGGCCCGGCGCGGGCGCCGGGCCGGAATTCCCGGGAACCCTCACCGGTCGGCGTTGCCGTCCCGGAGCGCCTCCGCCATTTCGCCGATCAGGAAGTCGGCGATCCTTTCCGGCAGATAGAGGTCATAGACGAAGCCCTCCGGCAGTGTAAGGCCGGTCAACTCGTTGACGGATTCCCGCAGTTGAACGGCCGTCATGGAGTTCATGCCCATTTCGAAGACATCGCCGTTGGGCCGCACGGAATCCACCGAGGGGTATCCGAGCAGTCCGGCGATCTCCGCGCGCACCAGGTCGAGCAGCAGGCCGCGCCGTTCGTCCTCCGGGCGGTCGGCGAGCTGCCGGAGCCAGTCCAGGTGGCGCGCTCCGGGCCCGTCGACGTCCTGCGGGGCGTCGCCGGGCTCCGGCCGGAGCCAGGCCGACAGCCGGTCCAGCACGCTGCCCAGCGGGGTGTCCGGGCGCAGCGGATCGGCCAGGCCGAGCACGTCGGCGAGCGCGGCGAGGTCCTTGTCCGCCAGGGCGTCCCAGAACCGCCGCTCCCCCGCCGGGTCGGGCCCGGCCCCGGCCGGGTGCCCGGTCCCGGGGGTGCGGGCGGGCGGCTGCGGCCAGTACGGCTGCCGCTGGAAGGCGTACGTGGGCAGGTCCACCCGGCGGCCGCCGCCGACGACGGCGGCCCAGTCCACGGGGATGCCGTGGACGTGCAGGGCGGCCAGGCCCGCGGTCAGCGCGCCCAGTCCGCTCTCGCCGTGGCGGAGCGTGCCGACGGCGGTGGTGCCGGGCCGGCGGCCCTGCTCGTCCAGCGCCCGGGACAGCCCGGCGGTGAGCACCGGATCGGGGCTGACCTCGACGAACGCGGTGTACCCGGCGTCGGCCAGGACGCTCGCCAGCGCGCCCGCCTGCGGGGCCTGCGGGGTGTCGGCGCGCCAGTGGCCGGCGGTGAGCCGCGCGCCGTCCAGCCAGTCCATCGTCCGGGTGGAGAACAGCGGCAGCCCGCCCGCCGCCGGGCGGACGCCGTCGTCCGCCGGGCCGTGGGCGCCCGGCACCGCGAGCCGGGCCGCGTCGTCCGCCGACAGCACGCCGGCGACCTGGGCGGCGGCGATCTCGCCCACGCCGTGGCCGGCGACGGCCGCCGGGTGCACGCCCGCGGCGCGCCACAGCGCGGCCAGCGACACCATCACCGCCCACAGCACCGGTTCGCGGACCTCGGCCCGGTCGAGCGCCGGACCGGCCGGGCCCTCGCGCAGCACCTCGGTCAGCGACCAGGGCGCGTACGGGGCCAGCGCCCGCTCGCAGTCGGCCACGGCCGCCGCGAAGACCGGTGACTCGTCGAGCAGTTCGGGCACCGGGCCGAGCCAGCCGGACGCGCTGCCGGGGAACACGAACACCGCCTTGCGGCCCGGTTCCGCCGCGCCGGTCGGCACGTCCCGGGTGGGCACGCCCGCGGCGGCCACGGCCAGGCCCGCGAGCAGTCCGTCCCGGTCGGCGCCCAGCACCACCGCGCGCCGGTCGAACAGCGTGCGGGTGGTGGCCAGCGACAGCGCGACGTCCACCGGGTCGGCGTCCGGCCGCTCCAGCAGGAACTCGCGCAGCCGGCCGGCCTGCGCCCGCAGCGCCTCCGGGGTCCGCCCGGACAGCACCCACGGCACCGTCGCCGGCGCCGGCCGCCCGGAGACGGCCGGGGCGGCGGTGCGCGCCGGGGCGATGGCGGCCGGGGGGACGGCGGCCGGGGCCGGGGTGGCGGCCGGGGGCTCCTCGACGATGACGTGCGCGTTGGTGCCGCTGATGCCGAACGAGGAGACACCGGCCCGGCGCACCCGCTCCCCCGCCGGCCAGGCCACCGGCTCGGTCAGCAGCCGCACCCGGCCCTCGGTCCAGTCCACGTGCGGGGTCGGCTCGTCCACGTGCAGGGTCGGCGGCAGCAGTCCGTGCTGGAGCGCCAGCACCGCCTTGATCACGCCGGCCATGCCGGCCGCGGCCTGGGTGTGCCCGATGTTCGACTTCACCGAGCCGAGCCACAGCGGCCGGTCCTCCGGCCTCCCCTGCCCGTAGGTGGCGAGCAGCGCCTGCGCCTCGATCGGGTCGCCCAGCTTGGTGCCGGTGCCGTGCGCCTCCACCGCGTCCACCTCGTCCGGCCGCAGGCCCGCGTTGGCCAGGGCGGCGCGGATGACGCGCTGCTGGGACGGGCCGTTGGGGGCGGTCAGGCCGTTGGACGCGCCGTCCTGGTTGGTCGCCGAACCGCGCAGCACCGCCAGCACCCGGTGCCCGTTGCGGAGCGCGTCGGAGAGCCGCTCCACCACCAGCACGCCCGCGCCCTCGGCGAAGCCGGTGCCGTCGGCCGCGGCGGCGAACGCCTTGCAGCGCCCGTCCGGGGCCAGGCCGCGCTGCCGGGAGAACTCGACGAAGGTCCCCGGCGTGGCCATGATCGTCACGCCCGCGGCGAGCGCCATCGAGCACTCCCCCGCGCGCAGCGCCTGCGCGGCCAGGTGCAGGGCGACCAGCGCCGAGGAGCACGCCGTGTCGACCGTCACCGCCGGCCCCTCCAGGCCGAAGGTGTAGGCCAGCCGCCCGGACAGGATGCTGGTCGCGATGCCCGTCATCAGGTGGCCCTCGGCCTCGGCGCCGCCGTACGCCATCACGCTCGTCTCGTAGCCGGAGGTGTAGCCGCCCACGAAGGTGCCGGTGGAGCTGCCGCGCAGCGAGGTCGGCTCGAGACCGGCCCGCTCGAACGCCTCCCAGGAGAGTTCCAGCAGCAGGCGCTGCTGCGGGTCCATGGCGAGGGCCTCGCGCGGCGAGATCTCGAAGAACGCCGCGTCGAACGCGCTGGCGTCCTGCACGAAGCCGCCCGCCCGGGTGTACGAGGTGCCCAGGTGCGCGGCGTCCGGGTCGTACAGGCCGTCGAGGTCCCAGCCGCGGTCGGTCGGGAACGGGGAGATCGCGTCCCGCCCGTCGGAGACCATCCGCCACAGGTCCTCCGGGCCGGTGATCCCGCCCGGGAAGCGGCAGCTCATCCCGACGATCGCGATCGGCTCGTCGTACGCCGCCGCCCCGGTCGGGACCGGCGCGGCCGGGGCCGTCTCCGGGCCCGTGCCGCCGCCCAGCCGACCGCGCAGGTGGCCGGCCAGCACCGCCGGGCTCGGGTAGTCGAACACCAGCGTCGCGGGCAGCCGCAGGCCGGTCGCGGCGGTCAGCCGGTTGCGCAGCTGGACGGCCGTCAGCGAGTCGAAGCCCAGCGCGGTGAACGGCCGGCCCGGGTCGACCGCGTCACCCGAGGAGTGCCCGAGGACGGCGGCGACGTGCGCCCGGACCAGGTCCAGCAGCAGTCGGTCCCCGTCCGCGGCGGGCAGCGCCGCGAGCCGCCGGTGCAGCGAGTCCGCGCCGCCCTCGCCGGAGGCCGCGGCGCTGCGCCGGGCCGGACGGCCCGCGAGCGAACGCCACAGCGGCGGGACGTCGCCGCTGCGGGCGGCCTGGGCGCGCAGCCCCGCGAGGTCGAGCTTGGCGGGGACGAGCACCGCCTCGTCGCCGGCCAGCGCCAGGTCGAGCAGCGCCAGGCCCTCGGCGGCGCTCAGCGCGGCCGTCCCGCGGGTCATCCGGGCCCGGTCGGCGTCGCTGAGCTGCCCGGTGAGCCCGCTGACGCTCTCCCACAGGCCCCAGGCCAGCGAGGTCGCCGGCAGGCCGGCGGCGCGACGGTCGGCCGCGAGGGCGTCCAGGAAGGAGTTCGCCGCCACGTAGTTGCCCTGACCGGGCACCCCGAACGTCGCCGCCGCCGACGAGAACAGCACGAACTCGTCCAGATCACCGGTCAGTTCGTGCAGGTGCCAGGCACCGTCGGCCTTGGGCCGCAGCACCCGGTCCACCCGCTCCGGCGTCAACGACCCGATCGTGCCGTCATCCAGCACGCCCGCCGTGTGCACCACCGTGCGCAGCGGACGGTCGGCGGGAACGCCCGCCAACAGCGCGGCCACCTCGGCGCGCACCCCGGTGTCGCAGGCGACCACCTCGACCGGTGTTCCGGCCCCGGCCAGTTCGGCCGCCAGCACAGCAGCACCAGCGGCCTCCGGACCGGAACGGCTGGTCAGCAGCAGGCCCTCCGCCCGGCCGGTGGCGGCCAGGTGACGGGCCACCAGCCCGCCCAGCGTCCCGGTGCCGCCGGTGACCAGCGCGGTGCCGGCCGCGGCCCGGGGCTGTTCGACTGCCGCGGCGGAGCGGGATGAACGCGTCAGGCGCCGCCCGTACACGGCCTCGCCGCGCACCGCGAGTTCGGGTTCGCCGCTGCCCAGCGCGGCGGGCAGCACGGCGGCGGCGGGCAGGTCGGCGGGCAGGTCGACCAGGACGATCCGGTCGGGGTTCTCGGACTGGGCGGAGCGCAGCAGGCCGCGGACGGCGGCGGCGGGCAGGTCGGCGACCCGCTCGCCGGGCGAGGCGGCCACCGCGCCCCGGGTGACGACCACCAACCGGGCGCCCTCCAGCGCCTCTTCGGCCAGCCAGCGCTGCACCAGGTCGAGCGCCTCACCGGTCGCCCGGCGGGCGGACCGGGCCGCGTCCGCGTCCGCACCGCCGAAGACGGCGGTCAGCACGAAGGCCGGGCTGATCTCCGCCGCCGCGACGGCGGCGGCCAGGGCGGCCAGGTCGGCGAACGCCCGCACCGGGACGCCCACCTCGGCCAGCCCGAAATCGTCGGTGCCGAGCAGCGCCCAGTCACCGGCCGGAGCCTGTGCCCCGGCGACCGGCGCCCACTCGACGGCGAACAGCGCGTCCGCCACGGACGGCCCCGCCGGCTGGAGCTGATCGGCCGTCACCGGGCGGGTGATCAGCGACTCGACCGTGACCACGGGTGCGCCGGTGGCGTCGGCGGCGGCCAGCACCAGGCTGCCCTGCGCGTCGCGGGTCAGCCGGGCCCGCAGGACGGACGCGCCGCCCGCGTGCAGCTCGACGCCCGTCCAGGCGAACGGCAGCCGCACCTCGGCCGGGTCGCCGTCCTCGGCGAGCAGCGAGACGGCCTGGAGCACCGCGTCCAGCAGGGCGGGGTGCAGGCCGAAGGCGCCCGCGTCGGCGGCCACCGACTCCGGCAGCGCGACCTCGGCGAACACCTCAGCTCCGCGCCGCCAGGCGGCCCGCAGGCCCTGGAACGCCGGACCGTAGCCGTACGGCCCCTCGGCCGCGGCCTCGTACCGGCCGATAAGGTCCACCGGCTCGGCGCCGCTCGGGGGCCAGAGCACGAAGTCGTCCTCGACGGTGGCGGGGCTCCCGGCGGGGGCGAGCAGGCCGCTCGCGTGCTGCGTCCAGTCGGACCGCCCGTCGGGCCGGGAGAAAATCTCCACGCCGCGCCGCCCGTCCGCATCGGTGTCGGCCACCACGACCTGCACCTGGACGCCCGAACCGTCGGACGGGAGGACCAGCGGCGCCTGGAGGGTCAGCTCCTCCAACAGGCCGCAACCGACCTGGTCGCCGGCCCGCACGGCCAGCTCGACGAAACCGGTACCCGGCAGCAGCACCGCACCGCCGATCGCGTGATCGGCCAGCCACGGGTGGGTGCGCACGGACAGCCGCCCGGTGCACACCACCCCGGCGCCGCCCGCGAGTTCGACCGCCGCACCGAGCAGCGGGTGACCGACCGCGCCCAGGCCCAGCGACACCGCGTCCCCACCCAGGGACGGCCCGCCCGCCTTCGGCCAGTAGCGCTCGTGCTGGAACGCGTAGGTGGGCAGTTCGACCGGCTCAGCCGCCGGGAGAACCGAAGTCCAGTCCACCGTGGCGCCGTTGACGTACGCCTCCGCCAGCGAGGCGACCAGGCGGGCGGCACCGCCGTCGTCGCGCCGCAGCGTGCCGCACACCGCGGCCGGGACAGCGCCCGGACCGGACTCGGCCGCGACCTCGGCCAGCGTGTCGTTCATCGCGCCCAGCAGCACCGGGTGCGGGGTCACCTCGACGAAGACCTGGTAGTTCTGGCGCGCCAGGGTCCGCACGGCGCGCTCGAAGTCGACGGTGGCGCGCAGGCTCGCGTACCAGTACCCGGCGTCGAGTTCCTCGCCCGTCAGGGTCTCCCCGCTCATCGCGGAGACCATCGGGAACCGGCCCCGACGCGGCGCGACCTGGGCGAGAACCTCGCGGATCTCACCCTCCAGCAGATCCACCTGCGCCGAGTGCGAGGCGTAGTCCACCGCGACCAGCTTGGCGCGCACGCCCTCCGCCTCGAACTCGGCCCGCAACTCCTCCAGCGCCCCGGGCTCGCCCGAAACCACCACCGCCGCAGGCCCGTTGACCGCCGCCAGCGCGACCCGCTCACCGAACCGGACGATCCGCTCCCGCACGGCCTCGGCGGAACGCGCCACCGACAGCATCCCGCCCAGACCCGCCAGCACCTTCAACGACTGCGAACGCAGCGCGACGACCCGGGCGCCGTCCTCCAGCGACAACATCCCGGCGACGGTGGCCGCCGCGATCTCGCCCTGCGAGTGGCCGACCACCGCATCGGGCGTGACACCGGCCGCCTCCCACACCGCGGCGAGCGAGACCATCACCGCCCACAGCGCGGGCTGCACCACATCGGCGGCCTTCAACTCCGGCTCACCGGCCAGCACTTCGTCCAGCGACCAGTCCACGAACGGCTCCAGCGCCGCCGCGCACTGCGCCAGCCGCGCCGCGAACACCGGGCTCACCTCGGCGAGTTCACGCCCCATGCCCAGCCACTGCGAACCCTGGCCGGCGAACGCGAACACCGTCCGCGCCCCCGGCCGGGCCACTCCCGAAACCACCGCGCCCGAGGGCACCCCCGCCGCGAAGGACTGCAGAGCGCCGACCGGATCACCGCCCAGGGCCACCGCGCGGTGCTCGAACGCCGAACGGGTGGTCGCCAACGACCATGCCACACCGGCCGGTTCCAGGTCCGGGTGTTCGACGGACCAGTCCGCCAGCCGCTCCGCCTGGGCCGCCAGGCCCTGCGCCGAACGGCCCGAGACCACCCACGCCGCCGCGTCCGCGACGACCGGCACGGGCCGACCCGGCTGCGCCGACCGCGCCGCCGCCGGCTCCTCGGCCGGGGCCTCCTCCAGCAGGACGTGCGCGTTGGTGCCGCTGATGCCGAACGAGGAGACACCGGCCCGGCGCACCCGCTCCCCCGCCGGCCAGGCGACCGGCTCGGCCAGTAGCGCGACCTCGCCCTCCGTCCAGTCCACGTGCGAGGACGGCTCGTCCGCGTACAGGGTCGGCGGCAGCAGCTCGTGCTGCAAGGCCAGCACCATCTTGATGACGCCCGCAACACCGGCCGCGGCCTGGGTGTGCCCGATGTTGGACTTCACCGAGCCGAGCCACAGCGGCCGGCCCTCCGGCCGGTCCTGACCGTAGGTGGCCAGCAGCGCCTGCGCCTCGATCGGGTCACCGAGCCTGGTGCCGGTGCCGTGCGCCTCCACCGCGTCCACGTCGGCGGCGGTCAGCCGGGCGTTGGCGAGCGCCGCCCGGATGACGCGCTGCTGGGACGGGCCGTTCGGGGCGGTCAGGCCGTTGGACGCGCCGTCCTGGTTCACGGCCGAGCCGCGCACCACGGCGAGCACCCGGTGCCCGTTGCGCCGGGCGTCCGAGAGGCGTTCCAGGACGATCACGCCCGAGCCCTCGGCGAAGCCCATGCCGTCGGCCTCGTCGGAGAACGCCTTGCAGCGGCCGTCGGCGGCCAGGCCGCGCTGCTGGCTGAAGCCGACGATCCCGTCCGGGGTGGCCATCACGGTCGCACCGCCGGCCAGGGCGAGCGTGCACTCGCCGCCGCGCAGCGCCTGCGCGGCAAGGTGCAGAGCGACCAGCGAGGAGGAGCAGGCGGTGTCGACGGTGACGGCCGGGCCCTCCAGGCCGAGCGTGTAGGAGATCCGGCCGGACATCACGCTGGTGGCGAAGCCGGTGGTCAGGTGGCCCTCGGCGCCTTCGCTGCCGGCGGCCAAGCCGAGTCCGTAGGCGGAGGCGAAGCCGCCGACGAAGACGCCGGTGGCGCTGCCGCGCAGGGCGGCGGGGTCGAGGCCCGCGTGCTCCAGGGCCTCCCAGGAGGTCTCCAGCAGCTGGCGCTGCTGCGGGTCCATGGCGAGCGCCTCGCGCGGGCTGATGCCGAAGAAGTCGGCGTCGAAGCCGCCCGCGTCGGTGACGAAGCCGCCCTCCTGGGCGTAGGAGGTGCCGACGCTGTCCGGGTCGGGGTCGTAGAGGCCCTCGAGGTCCCAGCCCCGGTCGTCGGGGAAGCGGGAGATCGCGTCGGTTCCGGTGGCGAGCAGCCGCCAGAGGGTGTCGGGGTCGTTCACGTCGCCGGGGAGGCGGCAGGCCATGCCGACGATCGCGATCGGCTCGTCCGTTCCGGCGGCGGCCGGGGCGGGCAGCAGGGGCGTGGCGGGCTGGTCGTCGTCGCCGACCAGGCGCCCGCGCAGGTGGGCGGCGAGGGCGGCCGGGCTCGGGTAGTCGAAGACCAGGGTCGCGGGCAGCCGCAGGCCGGTGGCGGTGCCGACGCGGTTGCGCAGTTCGACCGCGGTGAGGGAGTCGAAGCCCAGGTCGGTGAAGGCCCGGCCGGGTTCGACGGCGTCGGTGGAGGCGTGGCCGAGCACGGCGGCGACGTGGGTGCGCACCAGGTCGGTGAGCGTCCGCATCCGCTCCGGCTCGGTGAGGCCGGCCAGTCGGCGTTGCAGCGAGTCCGCGCCGGCGGCGCCGGCCGAGGCGGCGCTGCGGCGGCCGGGGCCGGCGGTGACGAGCGTTCGCCACAGCGGCGGGACGTCGCCGCTGCGGGCGGCCTGGGCGCGCAGTCCGGCGAGGTCGAGCCGGGTCGCCACCAGCAGTGCTTCGGGGCGGGCGGTGCCGTGGTCGAGCAGGGCCAGGCCCTCGGCGGCGGTCAGCGCGACGGCGCCGCCGCGGGTCATCCGGGCCCGGTCGGCGTCGCTGAGCTGCCCGGTGAGTCCGCTGACGCTCTCCCACAGGCCCCAGGCCAGCGAGGTCGCCGGCAGGCCGGCGGCGCGACGGTCGGCCGCGAGGGCGTCCAGGAAGGAGTTCGCCGCCACGTAGTTGCCCTGACCGGGCACCCCGAACGTCGCCGCCGCCGACGAGAACAGTACGAACTCGTCCAGATCACCGGTCAGTTCGTGCAGGTGCCAGGCACCGTCGGCCTTCGGCCGCAGCACCCGGTCCACCCGCTCCGGCGTCAACGACCCGATCGTCCCGTCGTCCAGCACGCCCGCCGTGTGCACCACCGTGCGCAGCGGACGGTCGGCGGGCACGCCCGCCAGCAGCGCGGCGATCTCGGCGCGTTCTGCGGTGTCGCAGGCGACCACCTCGACGGGCGTCCCGCCGGTGGCCAGTTCGGCGGCCAGCGCGGCGGCCCCGGCAGCGGCCGGACCGGAGCGGCTGGTCAGCAGCAGGCCCTCCGCCCGGCCGGTGGCGGCCAGGTGACGGGCCACCAGCCCGCCCAGCGTCCCGGTGCCGCCGGTGACCAGCGCGGTGCCCCGGCGGGGGGCGTGCAGGGCGGCGGGGAAGGTCAGCACCAGCTTGCCGGTGTGCCGGGCCTGCTGGACGAAGCGGAACGCCTCGCGGGCCCGCCGGACGTCCCAGGCGCGGACCGGGAGCCGGTCGAGTTCGCCGGTCGTGAGCAGGTCGACGATCCGGCCGAGCATCTCCCCCATCCGTTCGGGCCCGGCCTCGGCCAGGTCGAACGGCCGGTAGTGGACGCCGGGGTGCGCGGCGGCCAGGGCGGCCGGGTCGCGCAGGTCGGTGCGGCCCATCTCGACGAACGTGCCGCCACCGGGCAGCAGCCGCAGCGAGGCGTCCGTCAGTTCGCCCGCGAGGGAGTTGACGACGATGTCGACGCCCCGGCCGCCGGTGGCGGCGAGGAAGTCGGCCTCGAAGTCGGCGCTGCGGGAGGTGGAGACGTGGGCGGCGTCCAGGCCGAGCGCGGCCAGGGCCGGCCACTTGGCGGGGCTGGCGGTGGCGAACACCTCCAGGCCCAGGTGGCGGGCGATCCGGACGGCGGCCATGCCGACGCCGCCCGCTCCCGC
Source organism: Kitasatospora sp. NPDC057198 (assembly GCF_042670125.1). Classification (NCBI taxonomy): domain Bacteria; kingdom Bacillati; phylum Actinomycetota; class Actinomycetes; order Kitasatosporales; family Streptomycetaceae; genus Kitasatospora; species Kitasatospora sp. NPDC057198. The sequence goes on from NZ_JBHUWH010000162.1 coordinate 13,447, forward strand.
GTGCACCAGCACCCGCTGGCCGGGCCGCGCGCCGGCCAGGTCCACCAGCGCGTACCAGGCGGTCATGAACGCCACCGGCACCGACGCGGCGTCCGCGTACGACCAGCCGTCCGGTATCGCGACCAGCTGGCGGGCGGCGGTGACCACGGTCGGGCCGAAGCCGCCGGCGGCGACGCCCACCACCCGGTCGCCGGCCGCCAGGCCCTCGACACCGGGGCCGGTTTCGAGCACCGTGCCGGCGATCTCGCCGCCCATCAGGCCGCCGCCCGGGTACATGCCCAGGGCGATCAGCACGTCGCGGAAGTTCAGGCCGGCCGCCCGGACGGCGACCCGGACCTGTCCGTCCTCCAGCGGCTGCGCCGCCCACGGCGCGGGCGCCGCCGTCAGGCCGTCGAGCGACCCGTCCGGGTCCGGCTCCAGCCGCCACGGGCCGTCGGGCACCGGCAACTCGCCTGCGGGGCGGGCCAGTCGGCGGCCGTACACGCTGTCGCCGCGGACCGCGAGCTCCGACTCGCCGCTGCCCAGCGCGGCGGGCAGCACGGCGGCCCGCGCACCGGCGGGCAGGTCGGCCAGGACGATCCGGCCGGGGTTCTCGGACTGGGCGGAGCGCAGCAGGCCCCAGACGGCGGCGGCGGGCAGGTCGGCGACCCGCTCGCCGGCCGAGACGGCCACGCCGCCCCGGGTGACGACGATCAGCCGGGCGTCCGCCAGCCGCTCCTCGGCCAGCCATTGCTGCACCAGGTCGAGCGCCTCGCCGGTGGCCCGGCGGGCGGCCTCGGCGGGGGTGCCGTCCGGGCCGCCCCCGAGGACGGCCACGACGTGGGCGGGCTCGTCCCGGCCCGCCTCGACGGCGGCGGCCAGTTCGGCCAGGTCGGCGTACGCCCGGACCGGGACGCCCGCCTCGGCCAGCCCGGGATCGTCGGTGCCGAGCAGGGCCCAGTCACCGGCCGGGGCTTCGCCGGGGGCGATCGCCGCCCACTCGACGGTGAACAGGGCGTCGGCCGCCACCGAGGCGGCGGAGTCGAGCTGTTCGGCCGTCACGGACCGGGTGGTCAGCGACTCGACCGTGATCACGGGTGCGCCGGTGGCGTCGGCGGCGGCCAGCACCAGGGCGCCCCGGGCGTCGCGGGTCAGCCGGGCCCGCAGAACGGCGGCGCCGCCCGCGTGCAGTTCGACGCCCGTCCAGGCGAACGGCAGCCGCACCTCGGCCGGGTCGCCGTCCTCGCCGCCGAGCAGGCCGCCGGCTTGGAGCACGCCGTCCAGCAGGGCGGGGTGCAGGCCGAAGGCGCCCGCGTCGGCGGCGACCGTGTCGGGCAGGGCGACCTCGGCGAACAGCTCCGGGCCGCGCCGCCAGACGGCCCGCAGGCCCTGGAACGCCGGACCGTAGCCGTACGGGGTGTCGGCCAGTGCCGCGTACAGGCCGCTGACGTCCACCGGCTCGGCGCCGCGCGGGGGCCAGAGCACGAAGTCGTCCTCGGCGGTGGCCGCGTCCCCGGCGGGGGCGAGCAGGCCGCTCGCGTGCCGCGCCCAGTCGGGTTCGCCGTCGGGCCGGGTGAAGATCTCGACGGTGCGCCGCCCGTCCGGGGCCGGGGCCGCCACGACGACCTGCACCTGGACGCCCGAACCGTCGGCGGGCAGCACCAGCGGGGCCTGGAGGGTGAGTTCCTCCAGGCGGGAGCAGCCGACCTGGTCGCCGGCCCGGACGGCCAGTTCGACGAAGCCGGTGCCGGGCAGCAGCACGGAGCCGCCGACGGCGTGATCGGCCAGCCACGGGTGGGTGCGTACGGACAGCCGCCCGGTGCACACCACCCCGGCGCCGCCCGCGAGTTCGACCGCCGCGCCGAGCAGCGGGTGGCCGACCGCGCCCAGGCCCAGCGACACCGCGTCGCCGTCCAGCGCGGGGACGGCGGCCGGGGGCCAGAACTGCTCGTGCTGGAAGGCGTACGTCGGCAGTTCGGTCAGCTCGGCGGTCGGGAGGACCGAAGTCCAGTCCACCGGGGCGCCGTTGACGTACGCCTCGGCCAGCGAGGTCAGCAGGCGGGTCGCGCCGCCGTCGTCGCGGCGCAGCGTGCCGCAGACGG
>NZ_JBHUWH010000163.1:0-15409 GCF_042670125.1 Kitasatospora sp. NPDC057198
CCTCCCGGAGGTCCCGCCCTCGTGAGCCGTCACGCGAAGCGCTCGCGCAGCGCCCGCTTGAGGATCTTGCCGCTGGAGGTGAGCGGCATCGCCTCGACGAAGTGCACCCGGCCGGGCTTCTTGTAGGAGGCGATCCGGCCGCGGGTGAAGTCGATCAACTCCTGCTCGGCGGGCCGCTCGGCGCCCGCCCTGAGCACCACGACGGCGGTGACCTGCTCGCCCCACTTCTCGTGCGGCAGGCCGATGACCGCGACCTCGGAGACCGCCGGGTGCTCGGCCAGCACGGCCTCGACCTCGACGGGGTACACGTTCTCCCCGCCGGTGATCACCATGTCCTTGAGCCGGTCGGTGACGTACAGGTAGCCGTCCTCGTCGAGGCGGCCGGCGTCGCCGGTGCGCAGCCAGCCGTCGGCGGTGAACAGTTCGGCGGTGGCCGCGGGCCGGTTCCAGTAGCCGGGCGTGTTGTGCCGGGAGGAGACCTGGATCTCGCCGACCTCGCCGGGCGGAAGTCCGGCGCCGGTGGCCGGGTCGGCGATCCGGACCCGCACGCCGTGCATCGGCCGGCCGGTCGAGTTCAGCAGGTACTGCCGGGGGCCGTCCGGGTCGTGCTCGTGGTCCAGCAGGCGCGCGGTGCTGCCGACCGTCTCGGTGAGGCCGTACTTCTGGACGAAGCCGCAGCCGAAGACCGCCATCGCCCGGCGCAGCAGCGACGGCGTGACGGGCGAGGCGCCGTAGACGATCAGCCGCAGGCCGGAGAAGTCCCGGTCGTCGACGCCGGGCAGCAGGGTCAGCACGTGCAGCACGGACGGGACGAAGAAGGCGTGGGTGACGCGTTCGCGCTCCATCGTCCCGACCACGGCGGCCGGGTCGAACTCGGGGAGCATCAGCGCGTGGGCGCCCGCGCTGAGGGCGCTGCTGAGCCAGCCGAGGCCGGCGATGTGGAACATCGGCATCACGCACAGGCCGACCGAGTCGGCGTCCCACCGGTACTCGGCGAGGGCGTGCTCGTCCGCGTAGAGGCTGCCGAGGGTGACCTGCACGCCCTTGGGGGTGCCGGTGGTGCCGGAGGTGTACAGCAGCAGGGTGACGGCCGCGGGGTCGTGGCCGCCGCCGGGGTCCTCGTCGGGGTGGGCGGCGATCGCGGCCTCGTAGGAGGGGGCGCGGTCGGTCGGCGCGTCGCCGGTGACCAGCACCTCCAGGCCGGGCAGCGCCTCGCGCAGGGCCAGGGCGGCCTCCAGGAAGGCGGGTTCGGCGACCAGGGCGCTCAGGCCGGCGTCCCGGGCGACGGTCAGCAGTTCGGGGCCGGCCAGCCGCCAGTTCAGCGGGACGGCGATCAGGCCGGCCTTGCCGCAGGCGATCAGGACCTCGCCGGCCTCGGGACGGGTGCGGGTCAGGGTGCCGATCCGCGCGCCGGGCGGGGCGGTGGCGAGCAGGGCGCGGGCGAGCCGGTTGGTGCGGGAGTCGAGTGCGGCGTAGCTGGTGGTGCGGCCCTCGCAGCTGATCGCCGGGGCGCTGCCCCGCTGCTGGGCGTGGCGGCGGACCACCTCGGGGAGGTGCTGGCCCATCCGGGCCTCCAATTCGTCGACGTTGACGCTCGGACGTGGGGGGATGCGGGGGGGGTGCGGGAGGTGCAGGAAATGCGGGGTGCGGGGAGTGCGGGGTGCGGGGTGCGGGGTGCGGGGGAAAAGGAGCCGCCCCCGGCGCGGCGGGCGGGGGCGGGGTGGTGCGGGCCGGCCCGGTCAGCCGCGGGGGCCGCCCGCGACGTACAGGACCTGGCCGGTGACGAAGCCGGCCTCCTCGCGGGCGAAGAAGGACACCGCCTGGGCGATGTCCTCGGGGCGGCCGACCCGGCGCACGGGCGTCTTGGCGGCCGCGGCGGCCTGGAAGTCCTCGAAGCTCATGCCGACCCGCTCGGCGGTCTTCGCGGTCATCTCGGTGACGATGAAGCCGGGCGCGACGGCGTTGGCGGTGACGCCGAACTGGCCGAGTTCGATGGCGAGGGTCTTGGTCAGGCCCTGCATGCCGGCCTTGGCGGCCGAGTAGTTGGCCTGGCCGCGGTTGCCGAGGGCGGCGGTGGACGACAGGTTGACGATCCGTCCGAAGCGGGCCTCGACCATGTGCTGCTGGCAGGCCCGGCTCATCAGGAACGCGCCGCGCAGGTGGACGTCCAGCACGGAGTCCCACTCGTTCTCGTTCATCTTGAACAGCAGGTTGTCGCGGGTGATGCCGGCGTTGTTGACCAGCACGACGGGCGCGCCGAGCTGCTCGACGACGGCGGCGACGGCCGCGGTCACGCTGTCGCCGTCCGACACGTCGACGGCGACCGCGAGGGCCCGGCCGCCCTGCTCCTCGATCGCCGCGACGGTGCCCGCGCAGGCTTCGGCGTCCAGGTCGAGGACGGCGACGGCGTAGCCGTCGGCGGCCAGGCGCAGGGCGGTGGCGGCACCGATGCCGCGGGCGGCTCCGGTGACGACGGCGACGCGGGGGGTGGTGGCTTCGGACACGGGGATTCCTCGGGGTGGTGGGTGCGGGACGGGAGGGGCGCGGTTCAGGAGTAGACGCGGACGACGGTCTCGGCGACGCAGGCGGGCTTGGCCGAGCCCTCGATCTCGACGGTGACGGTGGAGACCACCTGGTGGCCGCCGGGCACCGGCTCGGCGGAGGTGATCGCGACCGAGGCGCGGATCCGGGCGCCGGCCTTCACCGGGGCGGGGAAGCGGACCTTGTTCAGCCCGTAGTTGACGCCCATCCGGACGCCCTCGGTGCGGTACACCTGCCTGGTGAGCGCCGGGATCTGCGAGAGCGTCAGGTAGCCGTGCGCGATGGTGGTGCCGTAGGGGCCGTCGGCGGCCCGCACCGGGTCGGTGTGGATCCACTGGTGGTCGCCGGTGGCGTCCGCGAACAGGTCGATCTGGTGCTGCTCGACGGTGCTCCACTCGCCGGTGCCGACGTGGGTGCCGGCCGCGGTGGCGAGCTCGGCGGGGGAGGCGAAGACTCTCATGACGATCCGTTTCTCGGGGCGAACGTGACGGTGCCGGTGACGGCCTGCCCGGCGCCCAGCTCGGCGCCGTCCTGAGTGCCGTGCGGGGTGCCGTGCACGGTGATCGGCGCGGGGGCGAACAGCGGGCGGCGCGAGCGGTAGGCGAACTCGGCGACCCGGCGGCCGGGGGCGTGCCGGCGGGGCAGTTCGAGCAGGGCGAGGGCCAGCAGCGGGCCGTGCACGACCAGGTCCGGGTAACCCTCGGTGCCGGTGGCGTAGTCCCGGTCGTAGTGGATGCGGTGCGCGTTGTAGGTGAGCGCGCTGAACCGGAACAGCAGGGCCGGGTCGGGCCGCAGCTCGAACGACCAGGGCGCGGCCGGCGGCGGCGGGAGGTCGGCCGGGATCGGCGGGGCCCCAGCGGCGGGCGGCTTCGGTGCCGGGTCGGCCTGCTTGTAGACGATGTCCTGCTCCTCGGTGGTGCGCACCTCGCCGTCCACCAGCAGCTCGTGGCGGACCGTCACCAGCAGCAGCCAGCCGGAGCCGCCCCGGCGGGTGCGCACCGAGGCGACCTGCGAGCGGCGGGTGACCAGGTCGCCGATCCGGATCGGGGCGTGGCAGCGGATCCGGCCGCCGCCGAACATCCGGCGCCGCTCGGGCAGCGGCGGCAGGAACGGGCCGTCCTGCGGGTGGCCGTCGGCGCCGAGTTCGGCCTGGGCCGGCCGCTCGAGCAGGTACAGCCAGTGCCACAGCGGCGGCAGTTCGTCGCCGACGGCCCGGGCGGGCGGCTCCTGGTCGAACAGGGCGGCCAGCGCCACGGCGGGGTCGGCGGTGACGAAGCCGGTGCTCTCCACCGAGGCGGGCCGCCAGTGGGCCGCGGCGCGGGCGAACGCCTCGGGTGCGGCGTCGGCGGCGGCGCCGGCCGTGCTCGCGGCGCTCATCCGAGCGCGTCCGCGGTGCCGAGCAGGGCGGTGGCCTGGCTGGAGAGCACGCCGCCGTTGCCGTTGACCAGGGCGACGTGCGTGTTCGGCTGCTGGCGGGCGCCGGCCTCGCCGCGCAGCTGCCGGACCGCCTCGATGATCAGGAAGATGCCGTACATGCCGGGGTGGCAGTAGGCCAGGCCGCCGCCGTTGGTGTTGACGGGCAGCTCGCCGCCGGGGGCGATCCGGCCGCCGGAGACGAAGGCGCCGCCCTCGCCCTTGGCGCAGAAGCCGAGGTCCTCCAGGAAGAGGACCGGGTTGATGGTGAACGCGTCGTACAGCTGGACCACGTCCACGTCGGCGGGCTTCAGGCCGGCCATCTCGAAGGCGCGGCGGCCGGAGTCGGCGGCGGCGGTGGTGGTGAGGTCGGGCATCTGCGAGATGGAGCGGTGCCAGTGGGCCTCGCCCGCGCCCAGCAGGTAGGCGGGTTTCGCCCGCAGGTCGCGGGCGCGTTCGGCGGAGGTGACGATCACCGCGCCGCCGCCGTCGGTGACCAGGCAGCAGTCCTTGCTGGTCAGCGGGTAGCTGATCATCTGCGAGCCGAGCACCTCGGCGACGGTCAGCGGGCCCTTGCCGTGGGTGAACGCGGCCGGGTTGAGCTGGGCCCAGGCCCGGGCGGCGACCGCGACCTCGGCGAGCTGCTCGCGGGTGGTGCCGTATTCGTGCATGTGCCGGGAGGCGGCGAGCGCGTACATCGACACGGGGTAGCGCGGCCGGTAGGCGTCCTCCCAGGGCAGCAGTTTGGTCGGCGAGACCAGGCGGCCGCCGTCGCTGCGCTGGGTGGAGCCGTAGGCGATCAGCGCGGTAGTGCACAGGCCGGCCTCGATGGCGGCGGCGGCGTGCAGCAGGTGGGAGACGAAGGAGGAGCCGCCGATGTTGGAGGAGTCGCTGTAGCGCGGGCGGATGCCCAGGTACTCGGCGACGTCCATGGTGGGCATCGGCAGGTAGGAGGAGGCGCAGAAGAAGCCGTCGATCTCGGACTTGGCGATCCCGGCGTCCTTCAGGGCGCGGGCGGTGGCCTGGCCGATCAGGTCGAAGTGGGTGAGCCCTTCGGCGACCAGTCCGAGGTCGGACTCGGCGACCCCGACGACGGCGGCCCTGCCGCGCAGGCCGGTGCTGCTCATGCGCCCTCCTCGTTCTCCAGCGGGACGAAGACGGCGAGCGGCGCGCCCGCGTCCTCGACCACCCGCAGCCGGACGCGGTCGCCGATGGCGACGTCCTCTGGGGCGCGGCCCTCGACCCGGCTCATCATCCGGAAGCCCTCGTCCAGGTCGATCAGCGCGACGTTGTACGGGTCGGCGCCGCGCTGGTGCAGCACGGTGGTGGCGTGGACGGTGCCCAGGCCCGCGCTGGTGCGCCAGCCCGGGGAGGGCTCGCCACAGGTCGGGCAGAGCACCCGGGGGTGGAAGACGGCGCTCTCGCAGCCGTCGCAGTACTGGAAGCGCAGTTCGCCGGCGGCCAGGCCGGCCGCGTACGCCAGGGCGGGGGCGGTGGTGGTGTTCATCGGCGGCCTCCGTCGTCGATCCGGTGGCGGGCGACGTGCTGCTTGGCGATGACGTTGCGCTGGATCTCGTTGGTGCCCTCGCCGACGATCATCAGCGGGGCGTCGCGGAAGTAGCGCTCCACGTCGAACTCGGTGGAGTAGCCGTAACCGCCGTGCACCCGGACGGCGTTGAGGGTGATCTCCATGCACACCTCGGAGGCGAACAGCTTCGCCATGCCGGCCTCCAGGTCGGCGCGCTGTCCGGAGTCGACCCGGGCGGCGGCGTCCAGGGTGAGCAGCCGGGCGGCGCGCAGCTTGGTCGCGGAGTCGGCCAGGTAGTGGCCGATCGCCTGGTGCTGCCAGATCGGCTGCCCGAAGGAGTGCCGTTCCTGGGCGTAGCGGGTGGCGTCGTCCAGGGCGGCCTGGGCGACGCCGAGGGCCCGGGAGGCGACCTGGATGCGGCCGATCTCCAGGCCGCGCATCATCTGGGCGAAGCCGACGCCGGGGGTGGCGCCGAGCAGCGCGGACTCGGGCACCCGGACGCCGTCGAAGACCAACTCGCAGCTCTCGACGCCCTTGTAGCCGAGCTTGGGCAGGTCCTTGGAGACCTGGTAGCCGGCGCCCTGCTCGACCAGCAGGATGGAGTAGCCCTTGCCGGCGGCCGGTTCGGTGCGGGTGAGCAGGGCGATCAGGCCGGCCCGGCGGGCGTTGGTGATCCAGGTCTTGGTGCCGTTGATCGTCCAACTGCCGTCCACCAGAACGGCCTTGGTGCGCATGGCCTGGAGGTCGGAGCCGCCGCCGGGTTCGGTGAGCGCCATCGCGGCGCGCAGTTCGCCGGTGGCGAGCCGGGGCAGGTACGCCTGCTGCTGCTCGGGGGTGCCGAAGGTGCGGATCAGGTAGGTGACCACGGAGTGGCTGCCCATCGCGCCGGCCAGCGACATCCAGCCGCGGGCCAACTCCTGGGCGACCAGGGCGAAGCAGGCGGTGGAGACGTCCACGCCGCCGTGCTCGGCGGGGGCCAGCAGCCCGAAGACGCCCAACTTCTTCATCTGTTCGATGAGTTGCTCGGGGTAGGTGTTGTTGTGCTCCAACTCCTGTGCCACCGGCCGCACTTGGCGGTCGACGAAGTCGGCGACCAGCTCGACGACGGCCCGCTCGTCCTCGCTGAGGGTGGCGGACAGGGGGATCTCGGTCATCGCCATCTCAGGCGGCCTCCTTCAGCAGGGCCCTGCCGATGATCAGTTTCTGGATCTCGCTGGTGCCCTCGTAGATGCGGAACAGCCGGGCGTCGCGGTAGCAGCGCTCGACGGCGGTGCCGCGCATGTAGCCCATGCCGCCGTGGATCTGCACGGCCAGGTCGGCGGCCCGGGAGACCATCTCGGAGCAGTAGAGCTTCGCGGCGGAGGGGCCGATCCGGCGGTCCTCGCCGCTGTCGTGGGCACGGGCGGCCTCCAGCACCATGGCCCGGCCCGCGTACACGCCGGTCTGGATCTCGGCGAGCATCGCCTGCACCAGCTGGAACTCGCCGATCGGGCGGCCGCCCTGCCGGCTGGCGGCGGCGTACGCCACCGACTCGGCGAGCAGCCGCTGCGCCATGCCGACGCACATCGCGGCGATGTGCACCCGGCCGCGGACCAGGGACTTCATCGCCGCGCCGAAGCCGGCCCCCTCGGCGCCGCCGACCAGCGCCTCGGGGCCGACCCGGACGGCGTCGAAGAACACCTCGGCGGTCCAGGCGCCGGCCTGGCCGGTCTTGTGGTCCTTCGGCCCGACCGAGACGCCGGGCAGGCCGGACTCGACCAGGAAGACCGAGATGCCCCTGGTGCCGTACGTCTCGGGCCCGGTGCGGGCGAAGACCACGAACAGGTCGGCGAGCGGCGCGTTGGTGATGAACCGCTTGGCGCCGGTGATCACCCAGTGGTCGCCGTCCCGGACGGCCCGGGTGGTCAGGCCGGACGGGTCGGAGCCCGCCTCGGCCTCGGTCAGCGCGAACGAGGCGACCTGGCCGGCGGCCAGCCGGGGCAGCCAGGTCTCCTGCTGGGCGCGGGTGCCGGCGTTGACCAGCACCTTGCCGGCGATGCCGTTGTTGGTGCCGAACATCGAGCGGAACGCCGGGGTGGTCCAGCCGAACTCGAACGCCAGTTGGACGTCCTCGGTGAGCGTGGCGCCGAGCCCGCCGAACTCCTCGGGCAGCGTGTACCCGAACAGGCCCATGTCGACGGCCTTGCGCCGGATGTCCTCCGGGATGGCGTCGGTCTCCTCGATCTCCTCCTCGCGCGGCACGACCTGCTCGCGCACGAAGTCGCGGACGGTGTCCAGGACTTCCTTGAATTCACCGGCCTCCATGGGCGGTCCTTCCTCTCGGCGGGGGGCTACCTGGTCAGAGCAGTTCGAGGATCGTGGCGTTGGCCATGCCGCCGCCCTCGCACATCGACTGCAGGCCGTAGCGGATGCCGTTGTCCTTCATGTGGTGGACCAGGGTGGTCATCAGCCGGGCGCCGGAGCCGCCCAGCGGGTGGCCGAGCGCCATCGCGCCGCCGTTGGGGTTCATCCGGGCGTAGTCGGCGCCGGTGGCGCGCTGCCAGCCGAGCGAGACCGAGGCGAACGCCTCGTTGATCTCGTACGCGCCGATCTCGTCCAGCGTCAGGCCGGAGCGCTCCAGCACCTTGGCGGTGGCCGGGATCGGGCCCTTCAGCATGGTGACGGGGTCGACGCCGGTGACCACGCCGGTGTGGAAGCGGGCGATCGGCGTCCAGCCGTGGCGGGCGGCGACCTCGCTGGTGGTGATCAGCAGGGCGGCGGAGCCGTCGGAGATCTGCGAGGCGTTGCCCGCCGAGACCACGCCGTCCTCCTTGAACGGGGTCTTCAGGGCGGCCATCGCCTCCTCGGTGCCGCCGCGGCGCACGCCCTCGTCGGTGTCGAAGACCCGGCCGTCGGCGAGCGCCACCGGGGTGATCTGGCCCTTGAACCGGCCCTCGTCGATGGCGCGGGCGGCGCGCTCGTGCGAGTCGAGGGCGTGCCGGTCGAGCTCGGCGCGGGTCAGGCCGAACTCCTCGGCGATCATCTCGGCGCCGACGCCCTGGTTGAACCGGTAGTTGTCGTAGCGCTCGGCGACCAGCGGCCCGTACGGGTGGCCGAACTGGCCGCCGGCCCGGGTGGAGCCCATCGGGACGCGGGACATCGACTCGACGCCGCCCGCGATCGCGATGTCGTACTGGCCGGCGATGACGGCGGCCGCGACCTGGTGCACGGCCTGCTGGGAGGAGCCGCACTGCCGGTCGACGGTCAGGCCGGGCACGTGCTCGGGCCAGCCGGCGGCCAGCACGGCGTAGCGGCCGACGCCGCCGGCCTGCTCGCCGACCTGGGAGACGCAGCCCCAGACCACGTCGTCCACGGTGGCCGGGTCGAGCCGGTTGCGCTCGGCGAGCGCCCCCAGCACGTGGGCGGAGAGGTCGACGGGGTGGATGCCGGACAGCGCGCCGCCCGGCTTGCCCTTGCCGACCGCGGTGCGGACGGCGTCGACGATGACTGCATCACGCATGACTGATCGCTCCTGAGGGTGTGGTGGGGGTCGGGCCGGGTCTAGCGGGGGGCCATCCGGATCGCGCCGTCGAGGCGGATCGTCTCGCCGTTGAGCATCGGGTTGGCCACGATCGCGGCGACCAGCTGCGCGTACTCCTCGGCGTGGCCGAGCCGGCTCGGGTGCGGGACCTGCGCGCCGAGCGCGTCGCGCACGTGCTGCGGGGCGCGGCCGAGCAGCGGGGTGTCGAACAGGCCGGGCGCGATCGTCATCACGCGGATCTTCTGCGCGGCCAGGTCGCGGGCGATCGGCAGCGTCATGCCGACGATGCCGCCCTTGGACGCGGAGTAGGCGCACTGGCCGATCTGGCCGTCGAAGGCGGCGACGGAGGCGGTGTTGACGATGACGCCGCGCTCGCCGTCGACCTCCTCGGCGCGGGCGGTCTCGGCCGCGGCGAGCCGGATCACGTTGAAGGTGCCGATCAGGTTGATCTCGACGACCCGGGTGAAGTCGGCCAGGTCGTAGGGGGTGCCGTCCTTGCCGACGGTGCGGCCGGCCTTGCCGAGGCCCGCGCAGTTGACGGTGATCCGCAGCGGGGCGCGGTCGGCGGCGGCGGCGACGGCGCGGGCCACCGCCTCGGCGTCGCGGACGTCGCCGGGGACGAAGTGGGCGCGCTCGCCGAGCTCGGCGGCGACGGCCTCGCCGTTGGACGTCGGCAGGTCGAGCAGGACCACGTGGGCCCCGTCGGCGTGCAGGCGCTTCGCGGTGGCCAGGCCGAGGCCGGAAGCGCCGCCGGTGATGAGCGCGGAGGTTCCGCTGGTCTGCATGGTGCTCTCCCTGGGGGTGCCGGGCTCAGAGGCCGAGGGACTTGGCGATGATCGTCTTCATGACCTCGCTGGTGCCGCCGTAGATCCGCGAGACGCGGGTGTCGGCGTACAGCCGGGCGATCGGGTACTCGGTGACGTAGCCGTAACCGCCGTGCAGCTGCAGGCACTTGTCGATGACCCGGCCGGCGGCCTCGGTGCAGAACAGCTTGGCCTTGGCGGCGTCGACGACGCTGAGCTCGCCCCGGTCGTGCAGTTCCAGCGCCCGGTCGGCCATCAACTGGGCGGCCTCGACCTCGGTGGCGCACTCGGCGAGGACGAACTTGGTGTTCTGGAAGGCGGCGACGGGCTTGCCGAAGACCGTGCGCTCCTTGACGTAGGCGGTGGCGAAGCGCAGCGCGGCGGCGGCGGTGGCGGCGCCGCCGATGGCGATGGTCAGCCGCTCCTGGGCCAGGTTGTGGGCGAGGTACTCGAAGCCCCTGCCCTCCTCGCCAAGCAGGTTCTCCACCGGCACGACGACGTCGCTGAAGGAGAGTTCGGCGGTGTCGGACGCCTTGAGGCCGATCTTCTGCAGCTTGCGGCCGACCGCGAAGCCCTCGCCGGCGGTCTCCACGCACAGGATCGACAGGCCGGCCCGCCGGTCCTCGGGGGTGGCGGGGGCGGTGCGGGCGACGACCAGGACGAGATCGGCCAGCGCGCCGCCGGTGATGAAGGTCTTGGCGCCGTTGAGCACGTAGTGGGTGCCGTCGGCGGAGAGCTTGGCGGTGGTCTGGATGTTGGCGAGGTCGGAGCCGGTGCCCGGCTCGGTCATCGCGATGGCGGTCATGATGTCGCCGGAGACGAAGCCGGGCAGCCAGCGCTCCTTCTGCTCCCGGGTGGCGTAGGCCAGCAGGTAGGGCAGGATCAGGTTGGCGTGCACGCCGTAGTTGCCGAAGGAGACGCCGGCCCGGCTGGTCTCCTCGAGGATCACGGCCGTGTACTTGAAGCTGCTCTCGCCGGCGCCGCCGAACTCCTCGGGCACCTGGATGCCGAAGACGCCCAGCTCGCCGAGGCGGCGGTAGAAGTCCCGGGGCGGGTGGCCCTGCTCCTCCCAGTCGGCGTAGACCGGCGCGACCTCCTTGGCGATGAAGTCCCGGATGGTCTCCCGGAAGGCTTCGTGGTCCTCGTTGAACACCGCACCGCGCACGGGTGGCTCCTTCTCTGTGGGGTCGGCGGGGCTGTGAGGCAGGTCCTACGGTTTCCCTGCTCCCCAACCTTTCGAACGATCGTTAAAATAGGCGGCGAAGGCAACCGCTGTCCACAGTGACGCCGTTCACACCGCCCCCTCCCCCCTCGCCGAGAGGCCCCCTCATGAGCTCTCCCTCGCTGGCCGGACGCACCCTGCTGATGTCCGGCGGCAGCCGCGGCATCGGCCTGGCCATCGCCCTGCGGGCCGCCCGCGACGGCGCGAACGTCACGCTGATCGCCAAGACCGACGTCCCCGACCCGCGGCTGCCCGGCACCATCCACACCGCCGCCGCCGAGATCGAGCGGGCCGGCGGAAAGGTCCTGCCGTTCGTCGGCGACATCCGCGACGAAGCGGTGGTCGCCGAGGCGGTCGAGGCCACCGTCGAGCGCTTCGGCGGCATCGACGTCGTGGTGAACAACGCCTCCGCGATCGCCCTCAGCAACCCGGGCGAACTGCCGCTCAAGCGCTACGACCTGATGATGGACGTCAACGTCCGCGGCACCTTCCTGCTGAGCTCGCTGGCCCTCCCCCACCTGCTGCGCTCCGACCGGGCGCACGTCCTGACGCTCTCCCCGCCGCTGAACCCGGACGTCCGCTGGCTGAAGGACCACGCCCCGTACACCGTCAGCAAGTTCGGCATGACGATGGTCACCCTCGGCATCGCCGAGCAGCACCGCGGCACCGCGCTCGCGGCCAGCTGCCTGTGGCCCGCCACCATCATCGCCACCGCGGCCTCCGCGATGACCCGCGGCGAGGACGAGGCCCGCCGCACCAGCCGCACCCCGGCGATCATGGCCGACGCAGCGCACGCGATCCTCACCGCCCCGGCCGCCGGGACCACCGGCCGCTGCCACGTCGACGAGGAGGTGCTGCGCGCGGCCGGCGTCACCGGCTTCGACGGGTACCGGGCCGACCCGGCGAGCACCGAGCCGCTGCGCCGCGACATCTTCCTGTAGGCCCGCAGGCCGCGCGCGGGGTCTGGGGCTCGGGGCGCGGGGCGCGGGGAAATCCGGTCGACGCCCGGGGCCCGGCCGGGAAGGATGGCGGGATGCCCAAGACCCGCCCCGCCGACCCGGACGCGGTGCCGCGCAAGCTGGAGCGCGCCGCCCGCACCGGGCACCTCGTCCGCGTCCGCCGCTCCTTCCCCGGCGCCGACCCGGTCGAGGGCTTCGTCCTCGGGACGAACCCGCGGTGGACGCTGCTGGCGCCCTGCCGGGACGTGCTGCTCGACGGCTTCACGGCCGTCCGGACGCCCGACGTCGACCGGGTGAAGCGCGCCGGCGACGAGGAGTCGCTGACCGTCCGGGCGCTGCGGCGGTGCGGGCGGTGGCCGGTGCAGGAGCCGGAGGTGCCCTACGGCGGCCTGCGCGAACTGCTGCCGGCCGCCTCCGCGCGGTACGGCCTGGTGATGCTGGAGTTCGAGCACCGGGACCCCGGCGCGGGCTGGATCGGCGCGGTGCTGGGCCTGGGCCGCCGGACGGTGCGGCTGCGCGAGGTGGACACCCGGGCCCGCTGGCACGACGGGCCGTCGAAGTTCCGGCTGGCGGAGATCACCCGGGTCTCCTTCGCGGGCCGCTACGACCAGGCCCTGCTGGAGTTCGCGGGCCCGCTGCCGGGGCCGGTCGACCCGGAGTCCTGAGACGCCGGCGGCCCCGACCCGCAACGGGGCCGGGGCCGGAACCGGGGCCGGCGGCCACGCCGCGCGGCGCGGCAGTTCCACCGGGCAGGGCTCGGCGATGTCGGCCGGGCGGCTGACCGCCTCCCAGGCGCTTGCCTCCGCCAGTTGACGCGACGGGGGCGAGGGCCGGAACCGAGGCGGGGCCGAGACCGGGACGGGCCGCGCGGAAGCAGGTGCCGGGCCGGCGGCCGGGGCTCAGGCTGCGCGGGGCGGCAGTTCCACCGGGTAGGGCTCGGCGAAGTCGGCCGAGCGGCTGACCGCCTGCCAGGCGCCGGCTTCCGCCAGTTGGCGGCGGGAGTAGTCGAGCGCCATGGCCACCGCGTTGCTGCCGAGCAGCAGGTGGCCGGGGGCGTCGCCGCGGCGGACGGCGCGCACGATGATCTCGGCGGCCCGCGCCGGGTCTCCGGCGGCGCCGGACTCCCCCTGGCGGACCCGGCGGTTCATCGCGCCGACGGTCTGCTCGTAGGGCTCGGGGACGGGGTGGACGGTCATCGAGTCGCCCGCCCAGTCGGTGGCGAAGCCGCTCGGTTCGACGACGGTGAACCGGATGCCGAACGGCGCGGTCTCCGCCGCCAGCGAGCGGGTGAAGCCGTCGACGGCGAACTTGGCGGCCTGGTAGGAGGCGATGCCCGGGGAGCCGCCGACCCGGCCGCCGATCGAGGAGAACTGGACGACGGTGCCCGAGCCCTGGCGGCGCAGCGCGGGCAGCGCGGCCTTGGTGACGTGGTAGACGCCCCAGAAGTTGGTCTCGAACTGGGCGCGGAAGTCGGCGTCGTCGGCGCTCTCCACCGGCGACACGTTGGCGTACCCGGCGTTGTTCACCAGGACGTCGATGCGTCCGAAGCGCTCGAGGGCGGCGGCCACGGCCGCGCGGGCCTGGTCGGGGTCGGTGACGTCCAGCGGCAGGGTGAGGACCCGGTCGGCGTGGGCGGCCAGTTCGGCGCGGAGGGCTTCGGGGCGGCGGGCGGTGGCGACGACGAGGTCGCCCGCGTCGAGGGCGGCGGTGACCAGGGCGCGGCCGATGCCGCGGGAGGAGCCGGTGATGAACCAGACCTGCTGCGCAGTGCGCGCTTCTTCGCTCATGCCTTTAGTACAACACCGTTCTCTTAATAACGCAACGCCGTTCCGTTATCTCTCCCTATGATGGGGCCATGAGTCAGCCAGCCTTCCGACGGGCCCGCAGCACCGAGGCCAAGCAGGCCCGGGAGACCGCGATCCTGGACGCGGCCCGCGAACTGCTCCGGGCCCGCGGCGTCCGCGACGTCTCCCTGGGCGACATCGCCGCCGAGGTCGGCATGCACAAGTCCGCGCTGCTGCGGTACTTCGAGACGCGGGAGCAGATCTTCCTCGAACTCACCGCACAGGGCTGGCGGGAGTGGTCGGCGGCACTGCGCGCCGACCTCGCGGCCCGGAGCGCCGCCACCCCGGCCGAGGTCGCCGGGGCCTTCGCCGCGACGCTGGCGGCCCGCCCGGTGTTCTGCGACCTGCTCGCGCAGGCCCCGCTCAACCTGGAACGCAACGTCTCGCTGGAGGTGGTGCGCGCGTTCAAGCTGCTCACCCTGCACGAAGTGGCGCTGATCGGCGAGGAGTTGGGCCGCCTGCTCGGCCTGGACGAGGCGCAGGTGCTCGACACGATGGCCACCGCCACCGGCATGGCCGGGGCCCTGTGGCAGATCGCCAGCCCCGGCCCCCGGCTGCGGGAGCTCTACACCGGCGACCCGCGGCTCGCGCACGCCGTCGTCGAGGTCGAGCCCCGGCTGCACCGCGTCCTCACCGCCCTGCTGACCGGGCTGCGCACCCCGTAGGGGCGCGGTGGTTCACCCCGCCGCCCGCTCCAGCAGCGCCGCGGCCCGCAGGTAGACCGGGCGGTCGACCATCGCGCCGTCCAGGCCGACCGCGCCCAGGCCGGCCCGCTCGCCCGCCTGGTACGCCTCGACCACCCGGCGGGCCCGTTCGACCTCGGCCGGCTGCGGGGCGAACTCCCGGTTGGCGAGGGTCACTTGGTCGGGGTGGATGCAGTACTTGCCCCGGAAACCGAGGGAACGGGCGTGCCGGGCCTGGGCGGTGAAGAGTGCGGCATCCCGGTAGTCGGACTCCGGGCCGTCCATCGCGCCGATCCCGGCCGCCGCGGCGGCGGCCGCCAGCCGGGCCCGCGGGTACTCCAACTCCCGTGCCTCACGCGTCCGCTGGATGCCCATCGAGGCGGTGTAGTCCTCGGCGCCGAGCGAGACGGCGGCCAGTCGCGGGACGGCCCGGCAGATCTCCTCGACCCGGGTGAGCCCCTCGGCGGACTCGATCCAGGCGATGATCCTGATCCGGCCCGGCGCCAGGCCGCGCACCCGCTCCAGGAAGGTCAGGTAGTGGTCGGCGGCCCGCAGCACCTCCGGGTCGTGCACCTTCGGCAGGTGGACGCCGTCCAGGGCGGGGCCGACCACCGCGTCCAGGTCCTGCTCCAGCAGGCCGGTGTCCAGGCCGTTCGGCCGGACGTACAGCAGCCGCCCGTGCTTGGGGAATCCGGGCAGCCGGCGGGCGACCAGGGCGCGGGCGGCCGCCTTGTCGCGGTCGGCCACCGAGTCCTCCAGGTCGAACAGCAGCGCGTCGGCCGGGACGTGCTCGGCCTTGTCCACGAAGCGCTCGCGGATGCCGGGCACGGACAGCATGGAACGGATCGCGGCGTGGGCGTCCAACGGGTACCTCCGGGAAAAGGAAGCGGCGGGCC